>CAXNFJ010000277.1:0-3961 GCA_964201165.1 Desulfomicrobium sp. | reverse complement strand
GGCGTATTGCATGAAAGACAGGAACGAGGGCAGATCAAGGGTGATGGTCCACGGGCCGTGTTCGGCCGTGGCCTCTTCATGGCCACGCGTCCGGGCCATGGACGCGGCCAGGCCCAGGGAGTCCTCGGGCAGGCCGGCGACATCTTCCTGCTGCGTCAGGGTCAGGGCATAGCCCTGCGTGGCGTCGAGGACGTTGTTGGTGAAGCGGGTGGCCAGCTCGGCCAGCTCCTGGCTGATGGCGTTGAACCGTTCCCGGTCCTTGGGCGAGAGACCCACGCCCTGCAGGGTCGCGTCCCGGACCAGCAGCGTGACGGTGCGCTTCAGGGCCTCGCTGAAACCCGAAAATTCCGGACCGTCCCGCAGAGCGGTCAAGGCGTCGTACACGGGACGGCTCTGTCCCAGGCGATTGTAGAATTCCACCACCAGGGGCTGCGTTTGCGCGTAGACGTGGCGCATGGCGGACGAATTTTTGACGTTATGCAGATGGGTGGCCAGTCCCCAGGCTCGGGAAACCCTGTCCGTCAGGCGCTCCAGCGGGACGAGCAGACCATGCCAGGTGTGGGGTGTGGCCATTTCGAGCGCTTCGAGTTCGGCGGTGCTCCGGGCGATGACGTCCTGCATGGCCGGCTCGACGTGGTCGGCGGTGATGGATGAAAAAACAGGCAGTATTTCCCAGTGCAGCATGGGATTGAGCTCGTACATGGCAGTCCTTGGCATGAAACGGTTTGGTGATGACATTTGGGTAGATGTATTAAAAACGCGGGGCGTGGACAAGAAATGGTCGGACCGAATCAAAATGAGCCATGGGGCCGTTTTTGGAGTCCACGCCGGGTGGAGGAAGCGGAAGGCCCGGGGTGCCGGGCCTATTTCTGGGTATTCAGTTCGGTCTGAACCTGCTGGATCAGCTCCTTGGCTTTCATCAGCTTGTCCTGTTGCTCGACGGATTCGAGCTGGGTGGACATATAGGAGGTTTTCTGGGTCATCTCCTCAAGGATGCTGCTCATGAGCGTGGCCCTGGTCCGGGCGGGCAGGGTTTCCAGATCGGCGACCTTGGATTCCATGGTGCCCACCTTGGTGTCGAGGGTGGAGACGGTGGTCTTGATGGCGGCCAGATCCTGGACCTGCAGCGTCAGGTGCTTGATGTTCTGGTTCAAATGAAAATAGAAGCCCAGCAGCAGGATCACGGCCGCGATGGATGCAAAAAGTGCCATCTTGCTCATGTCACGACGCGTGGTCTGGGGCGCGGAAGGCACTTGGGTGGCGGACTCCTGCGCAATTTCTGACACTGCCTTGAATTGCGGAGCCTGGACCGTGGCCTGAACTTTGGCTTCGACCTCGTCGTCGGTCAGGGATTTTTCCCGGGTCAGACTTTGGGCCAGCGCGGCATATTCCGTAAAGGACGTAACCTTGGCCTTTTCCTTGATGACTTCGACCAGTTCGGCTTTTTTCACCTTGCGGTCCAACTGCACGACTTTTTTGGCGGCACCCATGTTCATCCTCCATCACGAAATAAATAAGAGGTAATCTATCTCAAGCGCGGCCCGAAGGCCAGTCCGGACTTAGGCTCCCAGCGTCTGGATTCCTACGGACTTGCGAATCCGGTCCAGAAAGGGGCGGCTGTAGGTGCGGGCTTTCTCGGCTCCAAGCTTGAGCACCTTTTCGATATAGGCCGGATTCTGGATCAGTTCGCCGTATTTCTCGCGGGGTTCGGTCAACTGGGCGTTGACGACCTCGAAGAGTTCCTGCTTCACATAGCCCCAGCCGATGCCCGCATCGAATTTCGCGCGCATTTGCGCGACCTGGTCCGCAGTGGCGAAGGCCCGGTACATGTCGAAGAGGGCGCAACCTTCAGTCTCCTTGGGTTCCTCTGGAGCCTGGGAGTTGGTCATGATCTTCATGATCAGCTTGCGCAGCTCTTTTTCCGGGGCAAAAAGCGGGATGTAGTTGTTGTAGCTCTTGCTCATCTTGCGTCCGTCGAGCCCTGTCAGCACGGCCGTGGACTCATCGACGCGGGCCTCGGGCATGACGAAATGTTCGCCGAAGTGGTGGTTGAAGCGCTGGGCGATGTCGCGGGTCATCTCCAGATGCTGGGTCTGGTCCTTGCCCACGGGCACGACATTGGCATTGAACATGAGGATGTCGGCGGCCATGAGGATGGGGTAGGAGTAGAGGCCCATGGTGATGCCCTTGTCCGGATCATTGCTGCCGTTGTCCTCGTTTTCCTGCACGGCGGCCTTGTAGGCGTGGGCCCGGTTCATGAGCCCCTTGGCCGTCATGCAGGTCAGAATCCAGGTCAGCTCGGGAATTTCCGGGATGTCGGACTGGCAGTAGAAGGTGCTCTTGTCCACATCCAGACCCAGGGCCAGCCAGGTGGCGGCCACTTCCAGGCGGGATTGGTGAATCCGGGCCGGGTCGTGGCATTTGATCAGGGAATGAAAGTCGGCCAGAAAATAGTAGGAGTTGACGTTTTCATCGCGGCTGGCCTCGATGGCCGGGCGGATGGCGCCGACGTAATTGCCCAAGTGCGGCGTGCCGGAAGTGGTGATTCCGGTCAGGACGGTCATTTTCTTCATGGCGAGAACCTTACAGCAGGGGTTTGATGATCATGTTTTGCACAAAGGCCGAGACCGGGGACAGAATCATGCCGAGGCCTCCGGTGAAGGCCAGCAGCAGCAGGATGATGAAGCCGTAGCGTTCCAGGTGCATGAATCGCGCGGCCAAATGGCCGGGCAGCAGGCAGGCCAGAATCTTGCTGCCGTCCAGGGGCGGGATGGGCAGCAGATTGAAGGTGCCGAGGATGGCGTTGATGAAGACTCCGGCCACGGCGATGTTGATCATGGGCCGCAGGATGTATTCCGCCGCCTCTGCCCCGGGATTCTGGGCGACGATGACCAGGATTTTGAGCAGCGCCGCGAAAAAGAGCATCACGCAGAAGTTGGCCGCGGGTCCGGCCAGGGAGACATACATGATGCCGCGCCGGTAGTCCTTGTAATAGGCCGGGTTGATGGGCACGGGCTTGGCCCAGCCGATCATCTGGGTCAGGACCAGGACCAGGGTGCCCATGGGATCCAGATGCTTCAGCGGGTTCAAGGTCAGTCTGCCGGCCAGTTTGGCCGTGGGGTCGCCCATCAGATAGGAAACATAGCCATGAGCAACCTCGTGGCAGGTGATTCCAAGAAAAAAGGGCAGGGCGATAATGGAGAAGTGATAGAGAGTCTGGCTTATATCGAACATAGACTGACTCGGCTATCATCAAGCGTCACGGCGGGCAACTCTTTTAGCTCCAGCGGGTGTAGAGGTCGTGGGGCAGGTCCAGCTGCTCCAGAATGCGGCCCGCGAATTGGGCCACGAGCTGCCCGATGGTCTCGGGACGATGGTAGAAGCCGGGGCAGGGCGGCATGATCACGGCTCCGGCGCGGTGGGCGCGGAGCATGTTTTTGAGGTGGATTTCGCTCAAGGGCGTTTCGCGCGGAACCAGAATCAGCGGCCTGCGCTCCTTCAAGGTGACGTCGGCGGCGCGGTGCACCAGGTTCGTGCCCACCCCCGTGGCGATGGCCGCGAGGCTGGCCATGGAGCAGGGGCAGACGATCATGCCGAAATTATCCCAGGACCCGCTGGCCGGAGGGGCCGCGATGTTGGCGGGATCGTGCAGAAAATGAAAGCAGTCTTCCAGTTCGGCCGGGTCTGAACGAAGCTCATGCCGAAAAACTTCCCGTGCTCCGTCGGAAATGATGCCGTGCAGTTCCAGACCGGGAACAGCGCGCAAGGCCAAGGCCAGATGACGGGCATATTCCATTCCACTGGCCCCGGAAATAGCCAGGATGATACGACGGGACGCGGTCATGAATTTCCTCCGAAAGTGCAGTGTGGCCCATCCGGCTATCCCAGACCCCAAAGCTTGACAAGGCCGCCCGGTCTGCATAGGTAGGCATTCCTCGTGCGCAATTAGCTCAGTTGGATA
>CAXNFJ010000276.1:0-3965 GCA_964201165.1 Desulfomicrobium sp. | reverse complement strand
CCGTGGTCAGGCAGATCTGCCTGACCACGGCCCATCCTGCGCATGCGAATCCTCACCTACATTTTCAAACGCATTCTGGCCGCGATTCCAGTGCTCATCGGCGTGAGCATGCTCACGTTCATCATTTCGCACGCCATCCCCGGCGATCCGGCCCTGCTCATTGTCGGCCCCAAGGCCAGCAAGGCGGCGGTGGAATCCATCCGCAAGGAGCACGGCCTGGACCGACCCATGCCCGTGCAGTACCTGCGCTACATGCGCGGTCTGGTGCAGGGCGACCTGGGGCAGTCGATCCGCAACCATCGCCCCGTGACCAGCGATCTGGCCGACTTTCTTCCGGCGACCCTGGAGCTGACCATGGCGAGCCTTTTCCTGTGCCTTTTCATAGGCATCCCCCTGGGCATCCTGGCCGCAGTGCGCCGCAATCGCCTCGCCGATCATGTGGCCCGGGTCATTTCGGTCATCGGCGTGTCCACTCCGGTCTTTTGGCTTGGGCTCATGCTGCTTCTGCTCTTCTACCGTCACCTCGGCTGGCTGCCTGGTTCCGGGCGGCTGGACGTGACCAGCTCGCCGCCCGCCGGCGTAACCGGCCTGTACGTGATCGACGCCGTTCTGGCCGGGGACTGGGCGCTCTTCAAGGAGGTGCTGAGCCATCTCATCCTGCCCGCGTTCTGCCTGTCCTACGTGTACCTGGCGGTCATCACGCGCATCGTGCGCTCCTCGATGATCGCGGTGCTGGGCCAGGACTACATCACCACCGCCAAGGCCAACGGGCTGTCCACGTTCCGGGTCATATTCAAGCACGCGTTCAAGAACTCGCTCATCCCCACCGTGACCATCGCGGGGCTGTCCCTGGGCGAACTCCTTGGGGGGGCCATCCTGACCGAGACGATCTTCGCGTGGCCGGGCATGGGCAAATACGTGGTCGATTCCATCAATTCCCTCGATTTTCCGGCCATCATGGGCTTTACCCTGGTGGCCAGCACGGCGTACGTCGCCATCAATCTCTGCGTGGATGTGCTGTATGCATTCCTGAACCCACGCATACGCTACTAGAGGATGCCCGTGCCAATTCATCCATTTTTCCGCGAACTGCGGCTCACCCTGGGCATACTCGCACGCAACCCCTCGGCCGTGATCGGCGGGGTCATCATCGCCGTCATGGTCCTCCTGGCCGTGGGCGCGCCGTTGCTGGCCCCCTTCGACCCCGTGCACCTGTCCTTGCCTGACCGGCTCCTGGCGCCGGGCGCGACGCATTACTTCGGCACGGACGAGCTCGGCCGCGACATCTTCTCCCGCGTCATGTTCGGGGCGCGCATTTCGCTGTCCATCGGCCTTCTGGTCATCGCCGTGGCCGGGATCACGGGCGCCCTCATCGGCGCGACGTCCGGATATTTCGGGGGCAGGACCGACAACGTCATCATGCGCTTCATGGACGTCATCCTGTCCTTTCCGTCCCTGATCCTGGCGCTGGCCCTGGCTGCGGCCATGGGGCCGAGCCTCGTGAACGCCATCCTGGCCACCGCCTTCGTCATGATCCCCAAATTCGCCCGGCTCGTGCGCGGCGAGGCCATGGTCGTGCGCGAGATGCCCTATGTGGCCGCCAGCCGGGTCGCCGGGGCCGGGCACGGCTTCATCATCCGCCGCCACATTCTGCCCAATTGCCTGAACTCGGCCATTGTTCTCGCCACCCTGACCCTTGGCGACGCCATCCTCATCGCGGCCTCCCTGTCTTTCATCGGCCTCGGTGCCCAGCCGCCCACCCCGGAGTGGGGGGCCATGATCGCCTCGGGCCGCAAATTCCTGATGGACCAGTGGTGGTACGCGACCTTCCCGGGCCTCTTCATCCTGTTCACGGTCATCGGCTTCAACATCTTCGGCGACGCCCTGCGCGACGTCCTCGACCCGCGAATCAGGCGCTGACATGACAAAGCTACTCCTCGACATCCGCAACCTATCCGTCAGCTTCGACACCTATCAGGGCCAGGCCCGCGTGCTGGACAAGGCAAGCCTCAGCGTCAGGCACGGCGAGATCATGGGCCTGGTCGGCGAAACCAGCTGCGGCAAGTCCGTGCTCTCGCGCTCCATCCTGCGCATCATTCCCTCGCCTCCGGGGAGGATCGACGGCGGCGAAATCTTCTTCGAGGGCCAGGACCTGCTCAAATTGCCGCGCCCGGCCATGCGCAAGCTGCGCGGCGAGCGCATCTCCATGATCTTTCAGGAACCCATGAGCAGCCTGAACCCCGTCTTTTCCGTGGGCAACCAGATGCGCGAGGTGGTCCGTTCCCATCGTCCGGTCAGCCGGGGCGAAGCGAACGCCATCTGCCTTGAGATGCTCAGTTCCGTGCGCCTGCCGGACCCCGAGTCCGTGCTCGCGGCCTACCCGCACGAACTCTCGGGCGGCATGCGCCAGCGGGTCATGATCGCCATGGCCCTGACCTGCCGTCCGGCGCTGTTGCTGGCCGACGAGCCGACCACGGCCCTCGATGTCACGGTCCAGGGCCAGATACTGGCCATTCTGGCCGAACTCGCCGCGAGTCAGGGGCTGTCCATCCTGTTCGTCACTCACGACATGGGCGTGGTCGCCCAGCTCTGCCACCGCGTGGCGGTCATGTACGCAGGGCAGGTCGTGGAGGTCGCCGATGTCGAGAGCCTCTTCGCCCGCCCGGCCCATCCGTACACGCAGGGGCTCATCGCCTCCATCCCCGGACGGGCCGCAGGCGGCGTGCTGTACGCCATCCCGGGCAGCGTGCCGAGCTGTCTTGCCCCTCCGCCGGGCTGCCGCTTTCATACGCGCTGCACACACGCCGGACCGGACTGCCGCCGGGCTGTCCCGGAAATGGTGCGCGTGGCCTCGGACCACAGCGTGGCCTGCCACCTCTGTCCTACGGGAGGCGCGCTGTGAACGAGTCGCTGCTCCGCGTCCAGGACCTGTGCAAAGCTTTTGCGGCGGGGGGAAGTTTTTTTGGAGGAAAGAAGTGGCTGCGGGCGGTGGACAAGGTCTCCCTGCACGTGGACCGTGGCGAGACCTTGGGGCTGGTCGGGGAGTCGGGCAGCGGAAAGACCACCGTCGGCAATCTGATCTTGCGCCTGCTCTCGCCGGACAGCGGCGCAATCGTCTTCGAGGGTGTGGACATGACCCGGCTCGCCGGCTCGGAGCTGGTCAAGGCCAGGGCGCGCATGCAGGTCGTCTTTCAGGACCCGCAAAGCTCCCTTGACCCGCGCATGACCGTGGGGGCCATCGTCTCCCTGCCGCTCAAGATCCTGGGTCTGGCCAAAGGAAGCGCGCTGCGCGAGCGGGCCGTGGCGAGCCTGGCCGAAGTTGGCCTGGGGCCCGAATATCTGGACCGGTACCCGCACGAATTCTCCGGCGGGCAGCGGCAGCGCATCGGACTCGCGCGCGCCTTGGTCGCGAGTCCCGCCTTCGTGATCATGGACGAGCCCACCAGCGCCCTCGACGTCTCGGTTCAGGCGCAAATCCTGAACCTCATGGGCGATCTGCAGTCCCGTCACGGGCATGCCTACCTGTTCATTTCCCATGATCTGACCGTGGTCCGCCATGTCAGCCACCGCATCGCGGTCATGTACCTGGGCGCCATCGTCGAGACGGCCCCCACGCAGACACTTTTCAACAGCCCGGCCCACCCGTACACGCGGGCGCTCTTGGCCTCGGTCCCCGTCCCCGACCCGCGCAACCGCCGCAATCTGGCCCTCCTGACCGGGGATGTGCCGAGCCCCGTGGACCTGCCGCCGGGATGCCGTTTTCATCCGCGCTGTCCCGAGGCGCTGCCGCAGTGCGCCCGCCTCGACCCGCCGAGGGTCGTGCTCGCTCCCGGGCATGAGGTCGTTTGTCATCTACACCAACAAAACACGAAGGATACACCATGAAAATCTATATCAGCGCAGACATCGAAGGCGTGGGTGGCGTGGCGCGCCACGAACATTCCCGCGTGGACGGCCGCGAATAT
>CAXNFJ010000275.1:0-3966 GCA_964201165.1 Desulfomicrobium sp. | reverse complement strand
TGAGGACATAGTGATTGAGCAGGGTTACGGGGACAACGAGCGGGATGATGCCCCGGGCGTACTGGTTGATGAGTTCCAGCAGCTCCTGCTTTTCGTCGGGGAGCAGCTCGTTCTTGAAGTAGCCCATGATGTGCTGCAGCACGTTGCGGTGCTTGGGCGGCGTGGCCTTCATGCGCATGGCGTTCATGAGATGCTCGTGGTAGTTTTTGAAGAGCTGCTCCTTGGGCATCGTCTTGCTCTTGGCCACCAGGCGGCCCATGGCCCGGTAGATTTCAGGGCTGTGGGCCAGGAGTTGGAGTTTGTGCCGGGTGTGGAACGTGACCAGGTTGCCGAGGCTCTGACCGGCCTTGAGCATGTCGCGGTAGCGGCGGAGCACGAAAACCCGATCTATGAAGTTTTCGCGCAGGAGGACATCGTGCAGGCGGCCTTCCTCCTCCACCGGGAGCAGGGGGAAGCGGCGCATGAACATGCGGGCGAAAATGCCCACGGACTGTCCGATGAGGTTGCCCGAATCCGAATAGACCTTGACCCGCTCCATGCCGCTGGACGGGGATTTGCTCTTGAAGATGAACCCGCACAGGCCATCGTTTTCCAATTCGTCCAAGCGGCCCGTGGCCCAGTCCTGCATGCGCCTGGTGTGGTCGACGCCGGTTTTTTGGGTCAGCAGGCGAGGGGATTCGGGGTCGCCAACCAGACGCATGGCCTCGCGGGGGATGGGCAAGCCGCATTCCACTTCCGGACAGACCGGGACATACTCCACATATTCGCCCAAGGTCTTGGTCAGGAAGGGATCGAGCTTGTGCCCTCCGTCATAACGGACTTTGTCTCCGAGCAGGCAGCGGCTGATGCCCAGCCGGATTGGTTTATTCATGATATGCTCCTTTCGCTTGCGTGCCGCCGGCTCGGTTTGCGGTGGCACTGGCGGCTTGTTCTTTACGCAACTTTCCCGGATTCTGGCCCTCGGTCCAGGATCGGGGATTAGTGACCGGCGTCCCATTCTCCAAGTCCGATACGCGTGACCTGTTGAAAATTGTTGACCAGGGAGTAGCTGTCCACTTTCAGTTCCATGACCGCGCTGCTGGACGCGGACGCAAAGGCGCTCAAGTCGGGATGCCTTTGCGCAAAGAGGGTCACGGCCCGGTGCCGCCGCTCCCCGTCGAGTTCTGTGGCGAACGCGGTGACCGTCAGGGCCTGGGCAGTGCCCGGATCCGACGGTTTGTTGCAGGCCGTGCTGATCAGGAAGGACACGTTGGGGTTGGAGCTCATGTTGTCGAATTTGGCGGTCTGCCTTGGGGTGACAATGATGAGGGTGCGCAGGTCCGCCTCCGAGGCAAAGGCCATTTGGCTGCACAGGGGGATATCCATGAAACAGCTGGCCAGGACTCCGGATCGCTGTTCGTTGAGGATGGTTTCCACGGTCTTGCGGATCTCGGGGTCGGAGATGCTGGCCTCTTCGAAGCGCGGTTCCGTCATCAGAGTCGACATTGCGAGCCCTCCTTGGGTGGGGTGTTGGGACCGGTAAGAACTGTTCCGCCGCTTTTGCGGGCCAGAGCGGTGAGCATGCCCCGGAAGAGGGGCGTATGCACGGGCGCCATGGCCGTCCAATACAGGATACCCCATAATCCTCTCGGCAGGAAGCGGGCGCGTAAGGTCAGGCTGGTGCGATTTGGACCCTGCGCTTCCAGATCGAACTGCAGCAGCGCCTCGCCCGGCACCTTCATCTCGGCCAGGAGCCGCAGACGCAGGTTTTCTTCCACGACCAGCACCCGCCAGAAATCCAGGGCATCCCCGACACGCAGGTCATGAGGATGACGTCGGCCGCGGCGCAGGCCGATGCCGCCGATGAGTTTGTCGGCTACGCCGCGAATTTTCCACAACCAGTCGCCGTACAGCCAGCCCTGGTCCCCGCCCAGTTGGACAAGGGCGTCCCAGATTTGGGCCGCCGAGGCGGCCAGGGTCACGGTGTGCGCCGATTCCAGGACTGTCCCCCCCGCATAGGGCGCGTCTCCGCAATCGATCCATTCCGGGACGCGCAGGGTGCCGGCGTCGGACCAGCAGGTCTCGACCTCGTGTCTGATTGTGCGGTCCAGGGCCCTGGCAATGGCTTCTTCGGCCGTGAGCAGGCGGGTGGGGATAAGGTCGCGGATGCTGTTTTCCCGGCACACGACCTTGTTGCGCAAGCCTTCGGCCAGTGGCCGGGACAGGCTGGAAGGGACCGGGGTGACCATCTGGATCCAGTAGGAGGAGAGCTTGGGCGTCAGCACCGGCACCGGGATGATGATGCGGGGCCGCAGTCCGGCCAGGCGGGCGTAGATGTCGAAAAGCTCGCGATAGCTCAGGATGTCCGGCCCGCCGATGTCCAGGGTGCGACCTGTCGTCGCGGGCTGCTCCAGACAGCCCGTGAGATACTCGAGCACGTTGGTCACGGCGATGGGTTGGCACAAGGATTTGACCCAGGCCGGAGTGACCATGAGCGGCAGGCGGTCCACGAGGTAGCGCAGGATCTCGAAGGACGCGCTGCCCGAACCCAGGATCATGGCCGCCCGTAGCCAGGTCAGGGACACCGGCCCGCTGCCCAGGATTTCGCCGACCTCCATTCTGGATTTGAGGTGGTCGCTCAAGTTTTTGTCCGGATCGCCCAATCCGCCGAGATAGATGATCCGTGCCAATCCGGCATCCCTGGCCGCGTCACGCATGATCAGGGCCGCGCGTTTGTCGCGCTCCTCGAAATTCGTGACTCCCGGATACATGGAATGGACCAGGTAATAGGCCGCGTGGCAACCGCGCAGGGCCTCTGTCAGTGCCGGCTGGTCCAGGGCGTCGGCCTGGGCCAGTTCCACTGCCGGATGCGCGGCGAAAGGGCGGCAGCGCAATTTTTCAGGATTCCTGCCCACGGCCCGCACTGTCCAGCCTCGCGCCAGCAATGCCGTGACCAAGCGGCCGCCGATGTAGCCCGTGGCCCCGAGTACGGCGACAGTCCCTTTATGTTCCATGCTTTTCTCCTGGTATGGTATGAAGATACAGATAGTTCCTTGATCAATTCTGGCAACCGTCTTTACTCGCGTTCGCAAGGGACCTATGGCTTATGAATCCAGTGTGACCATTTTTTATCAATGAGGGCTGTCAGTCATGAACATACATGTATTTCGGGGTCGTGGCGAGTTGAAAGATGCGGTATTGCTCATGTTTCGGTCCGAGGGCAACTTGTGGAGCGGGGCGGACCAGGACGTGGTCCGAAGCCTTGGCGTTGACCCGGAGCTTGGGTTTTCGGGGAAGGCGGGTCGAACACGGCTTTGCGTCGGGACGAATGGCGCATGTCTTTTCGTTGGCCTGGGCAAAGCCGAGGACCTGGATGCGGACGGGTTTCGCGCCGCCGTCGGCACGGCCGTGCGTGCCGCCGCCAGTCAGGAAATCCCGGGCCTCGCTGTCAGTTCCGGGCATCTGGATCGGCTCAGTCTGGCTGCGGACCTGACTCTGGAATGTGTCGTGGCCGCGCACCTGGCGGCCTATCGTTTTGTGGCCTTCAAGTCCGATCCCGGCGAGGAGGATTGCCCCGCGACTCTCGCGGTCTGGAGCGAGGACGCGGACATGGAGGCCAGAGTGGCCCAGGCTTCGGCCTTGGCCAGCGGGGTACGTCTGGCCCGCGACCTGGTCAACACTCCGGCCAATGTGGCCACGCCCGAATATCTGGCCGGGATTGCCCGTGAGGTGGCCGGTGAATTCGGCTTCGGCGTGCAGGTTTTCGGACCCGAGGAGATCGTGGCCATGGGCATGGGCTCCTTTGCCTCGGTTTTTCGTGGCAGCGACACGCCGGCCCGGTTCATCGTGCTCGATTCGGCTCCGGACAGCGGCGAGAGACCACTGGTCTTCGTGGGCAAGGGCGTAACCTTCGACACGGGCGGCATCTCGCTCAAGCCCTCGACCAAGATGCATGAGATGAAAGGGGACATGGCCGGAGCAGCCGCC
>CAXNFJ010000274.1:0-3969 GCA_964201165.1 Desulfomicrobium sp. | reverse complement strand
AAAGTCCTGACTATCTGGCCCGCAAGAACGAGATCAACGAAGTCTACGAAAAAAAGACCGCCAGTTTTTTCATGAATCTGGAAAAGCGGGTCAAGGAAGCCGGGTTCGCCCTGGTCACTTTTCAAGGTCGGCAGGGCCAACCGCCGGAGGTCATGCCCGTTGTCGACGGCGAGCCCACCCCTGTTCTGAAACTGGAACAGATGGTCGAAAAGGGTCGATTTCCCAAGGACGAATTCGAGCGCATCAAGATCAAATATGCTGAGATCAAGACCGAAATCGATGCCATTTTTTTGCAGATCCGCCTGCTGCAAAAGGAAATCCAGGAAAAGAACCGACAGGCCGACAAGATCATGTTCTCCAATCTGGCCGAGGACCTCATCGCCCCGCTGAAGCGCGATTTCGCCAGCGCTGAGTTGGACACATATTTTCAACACATGATCGATGACATGGTCGACAATGTCGCCATCTTCTTCGCTCAGGAAAACCCCCCGCACATGCTCGCGGGTGATCCATTTGAACAGTATACGGTCAATGTGCTGGTCGATAATGGCGAACAGCAAGGCCCTCCCGTCATCATCGAGGAATACCCCACCTATCGCAATCTCTTTGGAAGCATTGAGCGCATCGTCGACCGCAGCGGTGTGTGGCGAACTGATTTTTCCCGCATCAAGGCCGGCTCCTTCGTGCGTGCCAACGGGGGATATCTGGTCTTGAACCTGCTGGACGCGATCATGGAACCGGGGGTGTGGCAGTCCCTGAAACGGGCACTCAAAAGCCGCAAGATGGAGATCCAGACCTACGATCCCTTTTATCTGTTCACCACGTCGTCCATGAAGCCGGAGCCCATTGAAATGGACATCAAGGTCATCATCCTGGCCGACACCTACATGTATCATCTTCTGCAGCACTACGACGATGATGTGCCCAAGATCTTCAAAGTCCGGGCGGATTTCGACTCCACCATGGAAAACACCGCAGAGTCCGTGGCCCAGTTTGCCCGCTACATCCGCGCGCAGTGCGCGGAGCACGGTTTGCGCCCCTTGGATCGCTCCGCCGTGGCCGCCTTGGTGGAAGAAGCGGTGCGCATGGGCGGGCGGCAGGAGAAGATGGCCGCGACCTTTCCCAAACTGACCGATCTGCTCATGGAAGCTGATTATTTTGCCGGGTTGGGCGGACGGGACGTGGTTCAGGGCGAGGATGTGGAGCAGGCTATCGACGCGCGCATTTATCGGGCCAACCTCATTGAGGGGAAAATTCAGGACATGATCGATCGCGGCTCGATCATGATCGACACGGATGGCGCCAAGATCGGGCAGATCAACGGCCTGGCGGTGTACAGCATGGGCGACACAATGTTCGGCAAGCCCAGCCGCATCACCGCGGCCACCTCCATGGGCAAGGCCGGGATCATCAATATCGAGCGCGAGGCCGAACTGTCGGGCAGCACCCACAACAAAGGTGTGTTCATCCTTGGTGGGTACTTGAGAAAGATGTTTGCTCAGGATAAGCCCCTGGCCGTGAGCGCGTCCATCGCTTTTGAACAGAGCTATTCCGGAGTGGATGGCGACAGTGCCTCATCCACGGAAATGTACGCCCTGCTTTCCAGCCTCTCGGACGTGCCCATCAAGCAGGGTCTCGCCGTGACCGGGTCGGTCAATCAGAATGGGGAAATCCAGGCCATCGGCGGGGTGAACTACAAAATCGAAGGTTTTTTTGCGTGCTGCAAGGCCAAAGGCCTGACAGGCGAGCAGGGAGTGCTCATTCCCAGCACCAATGTTCTGGACCTCATGCTCAAGCCGGAAGTGGTCGAGGCCGTGCGCCAGGGCCGCTTCCACATCTGGCCCGTGACCAACATTGAGCAGGGTATCGCGATACTGACCGGGAAAAAGGCCGGCGCACGCAGAAAGGACGGCACCTACCCCAAGGGCAGCATTTACGCCTTGGTGGACGAACGGCTCAAAGCTTTCGCCGAGGGCATGGTCAATTTTGGCAAGGATGAAAATAAAAAGGAGCAGGACTGAGCAGGCTCTGGCCTGACTCGGCGGATGCCTGCAGGAGAATGTCTTGGAAACTGAAATTTATGATCTGGTCATTATTGGCGGTGGCCCTGCCGGACTTTCGGCCGGAATTTACGCCATGCGCGCGGCGCTGAATGCCGTATTGGTGGAGAAGGGCATGCCGGGTGGCCAGATCGCCCTGACCAAAGACGTGGAGAATTATCCGGGCATTGAGGAAATCGGCGGGTTTGAATTGTGCGAAAAGTTTTTGAATCACGCCAAACGCTACAATCTGGACATTCGGGAAAATGAGGTCACCCTCGTCGAACCGGGCGTGGATTACCATGAGGTGGTCCTGGCCGACGGCACACGTCTGAACACCCACGCGGTGATTCTCGCCGTTGGCGGATCGGCCCGCAAGCTCGGCGTGCGTGGCGAGATTGAACAGTACGGCAAGGGGGTCTCCTACTGCGCCACCTGCGACGGATTCTTCTTTCGGGGCAAGACCGTGGTCGTTGTCGGCGGCGGGGATACGGCCCTTGAAGACGCCCTCTATCTGTCCAAGATCTGCACCCAGGTCTATCTGGTCCACCGCAGAGATGAATTCCGGGGCAGTCGCATCCTGCAGCAACGGGTTTTCGCCGAACCGCGCATCACGCTGGTGTTGAATTCCGTGCTTAACGACATCACGGCGAATGACCAGGGCGTGACCGGAGTGACCGTCTCGAACGTGCAGACCGAAGAGACACGGCAGATCAAGGCCGATGGTGTCTTCATCTTTGTGGGCTTCAGGCCCAACAATGGACTGGTTCCATCCGGAGTGAAGATGAATGCCGCAGGCTATGTCATCACCGACGAGAAATGCGAGACCAGCCTGCCCGGTATTTTCGCGGTGGGCGACCTGCGCCAGAAATACGCCAACCAGATTATCCTGGCCGCGGCCGACGGCTGCGTAGCCGCCCTGGCCGCCGCCCACTATGTGGAGGCACGCAAGGCCCAGGCCGGACGCAAATAGGCAACGACGTCAGAGCACATGCAACGGCGCGGACTTTCGGAGTCCGCGCCGTTTTTTTGTTCTTGATTTCAGCCAGGATCGCGGCACCGAGTGCCACCCACAAAAAAACCCCTTGATTTTCAAGGGGTTTTCGGCCGCATGGGCGGGAAATTTTATGGCTCCCCGGGACAGATTTGAACTGCCGACAAGGTGGTTAACAGCCACCTGCTCTGCCAGCTGAGCTACCGGGGAACAGAAGCCAGAAAGCGCTTTTAGGGAAAGGGAGACGGACTGTCAACCATGGAATCCACCCCACTGCGGCATGCCCTCAATTTACCGGAAAACACTCCACGGAGGCGGCGGAAATCTCGGCCTGGACCAGAGCACCGATCTCAAGGCCTGCGCCCCAAAACTCCTGCAAGCCCATCTGCACATGCAGAGGACGGCCCAAGTCCACACGCAGATTGACCATGTCGCCTTCGAGCCGGATCCGGGTCAGCGGCCCCCGGTTCATCCCAGGCTCATCGGCCACGCTCAAAACCACGGTGCCTGCATCTATAACCACCCGACCTCGGCCCGGCTCGCACGCAGGGACCGGAACACGAAAATTCTCGGCGATGCGGCACCATGCGTGCCCTTCTTCGATCGTAAAGAGCCCGGCGTAGGTGTTACTCAACGGACTCGCTGTCAGTCGGCCATCCTCCAGATAAATGACATTGGGGCACAACGCTGCGGCCTGGGAACGATTATGGGTGCACAGGACGATGGTGGTCTCGCCCCGGTCGCGCAGGCCGGCCACGATCTGTTCGATGATAACCCGGTTCTGGGTGTCCACGCTGGCTGTGGGTTCGTCCAGAAGAAGGACTTCGGGACGGCTAGCCAAGGCCCGGGCAATGGCCGCACGCTGGGTTTCACCCCCGGAAAGACGCGGGCCTTGGGCTTCGGCCAGATGAGTCAGCCCTACCAATTCCAGGGCCT
>CAXNFJ010000273.1:0-3991 GCA_964201165.1 Desulfomicrobium sp. | reverse complement strand
ATGTAGAGCTTCAATGTCCCGAACTGCAGTCTGCTGATACGGGTCACGGCCTCCAAAAAAGCCTCTTCCGAAAAATGCTTGTTCATGGCTCTGCGCAAGCGGCGGCTCGCGCCTTCCAGGGCCAGGGTCACGGACCGGGTTCCGGTGTGACGCAAAAAACCGAGCAACTCGTCGGTCAGTCCGTCGGCACGGAGCGACGACAAGGAAAATTTGACCCGCCGCTCCTGCAACCAGTGCAAAAAAGGCAGCAGATCCGGCCAATCGGTCAGGGCCGTGCCCACCAGGCCCACCTTTTGCGGAGAGCACCGGGTCACGATATCTTGCAGCGTTTCGAGTTCGGCGTGGCGAGGAGGCTTGTAGATACTGCCCGCCGCGCAAAACCGGCAACCATACGGACAGCCGCGATTGACTTCGAGGAGGAGCATGTCTTTAAACTGGGCTTCCGAGCTGACAAAGCACGAAAATGCCGGATCCTGGAGGGTTCCGGCCGCATTGGTATTGACCTGGCGACGCACCGGCTCCGGGCTTTTTCCGGGAATGAGCATTCCAGGCAGCAGGGCGATGGCATCAAGGGCCTGGGCCTTATCGGCACCGGTGTTCCAGACCCGGGCAATCTTGTCCATGACCGCGTGCAGTCCGGTCTCGGCCTCTCCGACAAAAATCCCGTCCAACGCGGGCAACAGGGGAAAAGGATTGAGAAAGGCCACGGGACCGCCGGCCAGTATCAGGGGCCAGAGCCCACGATCACGGGCTTTGACGGAAATATCCGCATCCTGCAGGAGTTTGAGCACAACGGGGAAGTCCCCTTCGAAATTCAGGCTGAAGAGGATAAGGGGGAAGAGGCCCAAGTCGCGTCCGGAGTCAACGGACTTGGGCCTCGGAGAAGTGGGATCCCAAAAGAAACGTTCAACGGCCAGCTCCTCGCGCGTGGCGAGCAGCCGGTACACCACCTGCCAACCCAGGGTGGAGAGTCCGTGTTCCATGCGCTCCGGAAAAACCAGAGCCACGGGCAAGCGGCCTCCCCAATCCTTTAACGGCGGGACTGTTCGGCCATGGTACAGCTCGGACATCCGTCCCTCCCGGGGTGTGGGTGGCACAGGAAGAAGACTTTAGTCTGCCTGCATGCGAATAAATGACGGAATTTCAAATTCCTCCTCTTCAAACAGAAACTCGGCATCATCGCCGCCATTGACGCATTTCCGGGGCTCATGCCGCCGATCTTCCGCCGCGGGCTGGCTCTTCGCGGCCCGGATGTAGGCCGGGACACTCAAGTCAGCGGTTTCGTTGACCGTGATCTTGCGGGTCCGGGGACGAATAAAGGAGCTTTCGCTTTCTGCGGCCTGACGAGCCGATCCCGCGCCGGGAACGAAATGCGAGACCTTGGTCCCTTTTTCCACAGGAGTGGTGCCGTCCTGGATACCGGTCGCGATGACGGTGATGCGCATCTCGTCCACGCAATCCATGTCGAAAACAGTGCCGAAGTAGATCTTGGCATCTTCATGGGCGGCTTCGTGCACGATGCTCGCGGCTTCGCTGACCTCTTCGATGGTCAGGTCCGGTCCGCAGGTGATGTTCATGAGCACGCCACGCGCGCCGTCAATGGTCACGTCTTCGAGCAGCGGGCTGGTGATGGCCTTCAGCGCGGCTTCGCGCGCGCGACCGTCGCCGGATGCGATGCCCGTGCCCATCATGGCCAGACCCATCTCCTGCATGACCGCCTTGACGTCGGCAAAGTCAAGATTGATCAGGCCCGGCACCATGATCAGATCCGAAATGCCCTTCACCGCGTGAAACAGGACTTCGTCGGCCTTGCACAGCATGTCGACGAAGGACGCCTTCTTGGAAGCCAGAGTCAGCAGGCGGTCGTTGGGGATGGTGATGATGCTGTCGACGATGTCGCGCAGCTCCTTGATACCGCGCTCAGCCTGCTGCTGCCGCCGCTTGCCTTCGAAAAAGAAAGGCTTGGTGACCACGGCCACGGTCAGTGCGCCCATGTCTTTGGCGACCTGAGCGATGACCGGAGCCGCGCCGGTGCCTGTTCCGCCGCCCATGCCGGCAGTGACGAAGACCATGTCGCAGTCGCCGAGGATGTCCCGGATCTGGGCCTGGCTTTCCAGAGCCGCGTCCCGGCCCATGTCCGGATTGGCGCCTGCGCCCAGACCCTTGGTCAGCTTGTCGCCAAGTTGAATTTTGTATTCGGCCTTGGAATGTTTCAGGGCCTGCATGTCCGTGTTCGCGGTGATGAAGGTCACGCCCTGCATGGCGGCCTTGATCATGTTGTTCACCGCGTTGCCGCCTCCGCCACCCACTCCGATGACTTTGATCAAAGCATTGTCTTCGCGTTCAATTTCCAGGAAATCCATACTTCCCCCTAACGTTGTCGTTGTTCCCAGTCTCTCGTTCTTCCCTTCCCCGTTTCCCTTGAATGCAATCAACTGATGTCCACGAACCATTTCTTCATGCGCGCCAGAATGGAATGAAAGATGTTCTTGTCACGGATGCGGATCTTGCTGTCCCGCCCGTGCTTTTCCGCACCATAGAGAAGCAGTCCCACCGCCGTCGCATACATGGGGCTGTCCACCACATCCTTGAGTCCGCCCACTCCGGCAGGCGAGCCCGTTCTGGTCGGCAGATTGAAGACCTGTTCCGCCAATTCCTGAATCCCTTCGATGCGCGAGGCGCCGCCGGTCAGCACCACCCCCGCGCCGATAAGTTTTTTGTACCCGGAGCGGATCAGTTCCTGATCCACCAGTGCCAGAAGCTCTTCCATGCGAGGCTCGCAGATCTCGGCCAGCACCTGTCTGGTCAGTTTGCGCGGCTCGCGGCCGCCAACGCTGGGCACCTCGATGATTTCATCCTTCTTGACCAGCTCCGCCAAGGCGCAACCGTACTTGATCTTGATCTTTTCCGCGGCCTGGGTCGGCGTGCGCAGGCCAAAGGCGATGTCGTTGGTCAGGTTGGTCCCGCCGAGGGCGATTACACCGGTGTGCTTGATGGAGTTGCCATGAAAGATGGCGATGTCCGAGGTACCGCCGCCGATGTCGACCAGGGCCACGCCGATCTCGCGTTCCTCGTCGGTCAGCACCGCCTTGGAGGAGGCGAAGGCCTCGAGCACGATGTCTTCAACGTCCAGGCCCGACTTGTGGCAGGACTTGACGATATTCTGGGCGCTGGTCACCGCGCCGGTGACGATATGCACCTTCACTTCCAGCCGCACCCCGGCCATGCCCAGGGGATCGGCGATACCGGTCTGGTCATCGACGATGTATTCCTGCGGCAAAATATGGATGACCTCGCGGTCCAGGGGAATGGCCACAGCCTTGGCCGCGTCGATGACCCGTTCGATGTCGCGGGCCGTGACCTCGCCGCCCTTGACCGCGATCACGCCATGGCTGTTGAAGCCCTTGATATGGCTGCCCGCGATTCCGGCGTAGACGGCCCTGATCTCGCAGCCGGCCATGAGCTCGGCTTCTTCCAGGGCTTTTTTGATGGACTGCACGGTCTGCTCGATGTTGACGACCACGCCCTTGCGCAGCCCGGTGGACGGACTGGTGCCGATGCCGATGATGTCCACCGCCGCGTCTGTCCCCACCTCACCCACAACGGTACATATCTTGGTCGTTCCTATATCCAGACCGACGATCAATTCAGACTTGGCCATACTCCCCCTCATTCCCCGGCACAGGCCGGCAAGCTTTCCCTAGAGTGTTTGATCGGCATTGAGCCTGATCCATGCCCGACCAGGCATGACGAACATGAACGCGGCGCGGCCCAGCTCGCCCCGGCTTTCCAAATCAGCCCAAAGCTTGATCAGACATGCCAACGTGGCATCCAGATCCGTACCATCCAATTGCATGAGAACCCGTGGTTTCTCCAAAAATAGACTGAACTGCTCCGCACTGTCCTGCCGCAACCAGGCAATCTGGCTCATGCCGAAAGGCAGGGCGTTGCGCGAAACTTCCTGCAGGAGCTGCCGGATCCCGGGGCCCAC
>CAXNFJ010000272.1:0-3992 GCA_964201165.1 Desulfomicrobium sp. | reverse complement strand
CCAATGAGGGAAATCAACGATTTGTCGTGTGCGAGCCCTCCGGTCAGGATGACGGCGTCAACCTGTCCCGCGAGTACCGTGCCCATGGCGCCGATGTCCTTGGCGACCTGATAGGCCATGGCGGCGTGCACTTCCCGAGCCTTGGCGTCGCCGCTCTGGATGCGCCGCTCTATCTCCATGCCGCTTGCCGTGCCCAGGTATGCCAGGAAGCCGCCCGCGCCCGTGATCCTGCGCCGGATGTCCACCTCTTTCGCGTCCGGGGCGAAACACCAGTCCGCCAGCTGTCCGGCGGGCAGGCCGCCGCTTCGTTCCGGAGAAAAAGGTCCGTCCCCGTCGAGGGCGTTGTTGACGTCCACTACACGGCCGCGCTCATGCGCGCCCACGGATACGCCGCCGCCCAGATGGGCGACGATGAGCCGCAGCTCCTCGTACGGTCGCCCGAGCTCCGCCGACGCCCGCCTGGCCACGGCCTTGTGGTTCAATGCATGGAAGATGCTGCGCCGGGTGATGTCCGGGTGACCGGAATAGCGGGCCAGAGGGGCCATCTCGTCCACGACCACCGGGTCTGCGATGAAGCTTGGGATGCCTGCGCTTTTCGCCAGGTCATGGGCCAGAATGGCGCCTAGATTGGAGGCGTGGGTGCCGAAGCGGCAGGAGCGCAGGTCGAAGAGCATCTGGGGGCCGACGCGATAGACCCCTCCCGGAATGGGGCGCATAAGCCCCCCTCTCCCGATGATCGCGGTGAGGTCTGTCACGGTGATGCCGTGTTTGGTCAGCGTCGCCAGGATCAGCTCCCGCCTGTAGTCTTCCTGATCCATGACGTGCGCGAAGCGGCCCAGTTCGGCGTCGTCGTGGCGGATGGCTTCGACAAAAAGCGGCTCCTCCCCGGCGTAGACCGCGATCTTGGTCGAGGTGGAGCCGGGGTTGATGACCAGCAGGCGCGGGGTCATTGTCCGCTCCCGCCTGCGGCCATGAGGATGCCCAGAGCCACGGCATTGATCTTGGTTTCATGCGAGTCGGCCCGCGAGTTGAGCAGTACCGGGGCCCTGGTCCCCACGACCACCCCGGCCGACCTGGCGTGGGCGAAGTACATGAGACTCTTGTAAAAGATGTTGCCCGCCGCCAGATCGGGGGCCAGCAGGATGTCGGCCTTGCCCGCCAGAGGATCCTTCATGCCCTTGTGCCTGGCGGCCTGTTCGCTGATGGCGTTGTCCAGGGCGTAGGGGCCTCCCACGCGGCATCCCGGCAACTCACCGCCTCGGTTCATCTCCACCAGCGCCGCCGCGTCCACCGTGGCGGGCATTTTCGGATTGACCTTTTCGGACTCGCACAGCACCCCGACCACGGGGTCCGTGTTGCCCAGGGCACGGGCCACGGTTACGGCATTGAGTACAATCTGGCGCTTGGTCTCGAGGTCGGGTTTGATGATCATGGCCGCATCGGTCAACAGGTAGAGCTTGTCGAAACCGGGCACGTCCATGACCACTGTGTGGCTGACAGTTGCGCCGTTTCGAAGACCTGCGTTGCGGTCCAGCACGGCCTTGAAGAGAACCGAGGAATCGACGAATCCCTTGAGCAGGATCTGCGCCCGGCCCGAAGCGACCACCGCCACCGTGGCGGCGGCGCCGCCTGCCTCGCCCCGGGCGTCGACCAGTTCGAATGCCGTCAGATCCAGTTCGATCTTGGCGGCCAGGGTTTTTATTTTTTCGGTATTTCCGACCAGAATGAAATGGGCCAGACCCAGGGCATGGGCCTCGGCCACGGCTTTCAGGGCTTCCGTGTCCTGGGCGCAGGCCACTGCCACGGTTTGGCGGGGCAGGGTCAGGGCTTTTTCCCGGATTGCTTGCATTGATGTGAGCATGGGTCCTCCTTGCGAGCCATGCCGATAGATCATCGATTAGGCGAAAACAAGAGGCTGGCGCAACCTGATTTGCGTTTTTTGCGCGTTTTATTGCAGGGCTTGCCCCGGCGACGGCTGAAGGCTAACCAGAATCGGTCATCCGGAGGTTTCATGCAAAATCGTTCCGCCGCCCTGGCTGCCACAGTGGTGGCCAGCTTCCTTGTTCCATTCATGATGTCCGCCGTGGGCATCACCCTGCCTGCCATTCAGTCCGCGTTGTCGGCCACGGCCGTGGAACTCAGCTGGATCGAGGGCGGATACATGCTGTCACTGTCCGTGATTCTGCTGCCCATCGGCCGCCTGGCCGACATATGGGGCCGCAGACGGACTTTCGTGTGGGGAACGGCCTGGTTTACCGTGGCCACGCTGCTGGTTTCCCTGTCTTGGTCCATTGAAGCCCTGCTGGTTCTGCGTGTGCTGCAGGGAATTGGCGCGGCCATGATTAATTCGACCGGCATAGCCATAGTTACGGCGGTCTATCCTCCCAAGGAGCGCGGTCGGGCCATGGGCCTTATCGTCGGATGCGTCTATGCCGGGTTGTCCGTTGGGCCTCTTCTGGGAGGGTTGCTGACGGATTGGGCCGGATGGCGGGCCGTTTTTTTGCTGTGTCTTGCGCCCGGTCTTCTGGCCTGGGTCATGGCCTGTCGCATCGACCAGGAATGGCGTCCTGCGCGAGGGCATTCCTTTGATCTGCTCGGAGCCCTGCTCTACGGAGTGTTCGTGGTGTCGTGCGTGAAAGGTCTGACCGGCCTGGCCCGGCCCGGTATAGGGGTCTCCCTGCTTCTCTTGGCCGCTGGGGCGTTGCTGTTTTTCGTACGCCGATCTCTCAGCATTGAATATCCGGTGCTTTCGCTCAGGCTTTTCACTGCCAACCGGGTTTTCACCCTGTCCAGCGTGGCGACCATGATCAACTACGCCGGGACCTTTGCCGTGGGCTTTTTGCTCAGTCTTTATCTGCAGGTGGTGAAAGGCTTCGCCCCGGTGCATGCGGGAATGATCCTGGTCATCCAGCCCGCCGTGCAGGCCTTGCTTTCCCCCATGGCCGGAGTACTGTCCGACCGCTTCAATGCCGCCGTGATGGCCACCCTGGGAATGGCGCTGTGCGGAGCGGGGCTCTTGGGACTGGGCTACATCGACGCCGGCAGCGAGGTCTGGGTCATCGGTGGTCTCCTGGCGCTCATGGGGCTGGGCTTCGCCCTTTTCGCTTCGCCCAACATGAGCGTGATCATGGGCAGCGTAGCCCCCAAAGACTACAGCATCGCCTCCAGCCTGGTGGCGACCATGCGCACCTTCGGCATGTCCCTGTCCATGGGAGTTGCCACTGTTGTTTTTGGATTTTTGCTGCACGGCCGGCAGGTCAGCCCCGAAAATATACCGCAGTTTTTAACCAGCATGCGCATTATTTTTGAAATATGCGCAGGGCTCTGTGTGGTTGGCGTGTTCTGTTCCCTGGGCAGAGTGGGGAGGCGTTGATTTCGCGGCGGCGAGAGAAATGAGTCCGCAGGCTCGGCATTTGAGCCGCATTTCGGATTGCAAAGCGCCAAGGAGAGGTTCTATAGGTCCCGTACGACCTAAAGAACCTGTTTTTTCATTCTTT
The DNA here is from genome assembly GCA_964201165.1 of Desulfomicrobium sp. Taxonomy (GTDB): domain Bacteria; phylum Desulfobacterota; class Desulfovibrionia; order Desulfovibrionales; family Desulfomicrobiaceae; genus Desulfomicrobium. The sequence continues at coordinate 495 of CAXNFJ010000272.1, read as the reverse complement.
TTCCCTTGAGGAGAGCTTCATGACCGACATCCCCGTACAGCACCGCTATGCCGAGGAACTCAGCCATTGCTATGGCTGCGGCAAGAACAACGAGAAGGGCCTGCATATCCGGACCCATTGGAATGGGGAGCAGGGCCTGGCCCGGTTCACGCCACGGCCGGAGCATATCGCTCTGCCCGGATACGTCTATGGCGGGATGCTCGCTTCGCTGGTGGATTGCCACGGGGTGGCCACGGCCGCGGCCGCATGCGAGGCGGATGGAGAACAGCTGGCCCGATTCGTGACCGCGTCCTTGCATGTCGATTTTCTGCGACCCACGCCATTGGGTCCGGAATTGGAGCTCAAGGCCTGGGTCAAGGAGCATCGCGGCAGGAAGATTGTGGTCGAGGTCGAGATCTGGGCACTGGATCAGCTTCGCGTGCGGGGCGAGGTAGTGGCCGCGCCCATGCCGCAGACCATGGGCCGCGACTGAGCCCGCTTAAAAGCCTCTGGCAG
>CAXNFJ010000271.1:0-3995 GCA_964201165.1 Desulfomicrobium sp. | reverse complement strand
TTCGCCTTATTTTCATTTTTTCCCGTTTCCTGATCGAAACTAGAATAAAACACTTTAAAATATATAGAGTTATTGAGTTAGATGTGTTTTTTTAAGGGGAAAGAGTACGATGAATAACGTGTTTGATCGCGTGTTCAATAGATTACATTTTTGTACATGTGTTCGCCCCAGCTTTTTCCATGATGTCGTGACGCAATCGTTACGGATGTTTTAGAGCGATGAGTAGCCGATTCACCGTGCTGCGTCACTGTGTCGTTTCAAAATTATCCGATCAGTCTTGTCAAATCTTGATTTGCAAATTTGTAATAAATACCCTGCTTTCGCTTCCCATGTGTGCGGAATATGGAAAATTGATTTTATAATAACCTGAAATAATAGATGAAATGCGCCGTCGGTTAAATCGGCATCATTGTTGCTAAGTGCTAGAAAAAATGGAGGTGCTTTGTGAATCCGACTGATACCGCTTTTATCATCATTTGTGCTGCTCTGGTAATGTTCATGACTCCGGGTCTCGCCTTGTTCTATGCAGGCATGACCCGTTCCAAAAACGCGCTCGGCACCATGATGCAGAGTTTCGCGGCCCTTGGCGTCATCACCCTTGTCTGGTTGTTTTGGGGGTATTCCCTGTCCTTTGGTACCGACATCAATGGTCTTATCGGCGGCCTTGATTTTATCGGCATGGCCGGAGTGGGCATGGAGCCGCATGCGACTCTTGCCACCAATCTCCCGCACATGGTCTTTATGATCTTCCAGTGCATGTTCGCCATTATCACTCCGGCGCTGATCACCGGCGCCTTTGCTGAACGCATGCGCTTTTCCGCCTTTCTCATTTTCATCGTCTTGTGGTGCACCTTCGTTTATTCCCCCCTGTGTCATTGGGTCTGGGGTGGTGGATGGATGGCCAAGATGGGTGCCATGGACTTTGCCGGCGGCGCCGTCGTGCACATGAGTTCCGCCAGCGCGGCCTTGGCCGCAACCCTGGTCATTGGCAAGCGCAAGGGTTTTGGGAAGCGCTCTTTCCTGCCGCATAATCTGCCCATGACCATGATCGGCACGGCGCTGTTGTGGTTCGGCTGGTTCGGTTTCAATGCCGGGAGTGCCCTGGCTGCCAACGGCTTGGCCGGAAATGCTTTCGTGACCACGCATGTCGCCGCCGCCACGGCCATGCTTGCGTGGGTGTTTGTGGAGTGGAAGCTTCACGGCAAGCCCACCACTCTGGGCGCGGCTTCCGGCGCAGTCGCGGGGCTTGTGGCCATCACGCCCGCGGCTGGCTTCGTAGGCATCATGCCTTCCGTGCTCATTGGCCTTGGTGCCGGCTTGTTCTGTTACTTCGGTGTTGGTCTCAAGTCCCGTTTCGGTTATGATGACAGCTTGGATGTGGTCGGAATTCATGGTGTCGGCGGTATCTGGGGAGCCTTGGCCACGGGCCTTTTCGCCAGCCAGGCGATCAATCCCGCGGGCTTCAACGGATTGTTCTACGGTAATCCCGGTCAACTCTGGATTCAGTTTGTTTCCGTAGTGGGCACCTGTCTCTTTTCTTTCATAGTCTCGTATGTTTTGCTCAAGATTGTTAACGTCATCGTACCCATCCGCGTCACCGAAGAAGAGGAAGAGACCGGACTGGACGTGGCCATACACAGCGAAGCGGCCTATCAGGCTTAATTAGAATATTATTTCGGAGGAATCATGAAGCGAGTGGAAATAATCACCCGGCCCTACAAGCTGGACGAAATCAAGGAAGCCCTGACAAGCATGGGCATTCAGGGCATGACCGTGGCGGAAGTGAAAGGGTTTGGACGTCAGCGCGGGCACAAGGAAGTCTATCGCGGAGCCGAGTATCAGGTTGACTTCGTGTCCAAGGTCAAGATCGAGATCGTCATCAATGACGACATGCTCGATCAGGCCCTAGAGGTCATCCAGACTGCGGCCAAGACCGGCAAGATCGGCGACGGCAAGATATTCATTTCCACCATCGACAACGCCATCCGCATCCGCACCGGTGAGTCCGGCGGGTCCGCACTGTAAATATCGGGGGCAGCTTCGGCTGCCCCACGTACCCCATGAGTATCGAAAACTTACGCAACGCCCGGGACTTGTACCGCGCGGGGGAACTGGGGCCTGGCCATTCCCCCGTTTGGTTTGCTTTACAGGTGGATGACTGGATCCGTCAGGCCTGCAAACGTGAGCTTCCCCTCCATGGGCAATCTCTGGTCTTGGCGCTTGGGGGGTACGGACGAAGCGAACTCTATCCGTATTCCGACATAGATCTGCTCGTTTGTCTGCCCGAGGAAGGCCTTCCCGACTCTCAAGCTCTGGCCGAGGCTCTTTTTTTGCCTTTGTGGGACAACGGCTTTGATGTAGGCCATGGGATCAGGACATTGAGCGAAACCATCGTCCTGGCCGCAACGGATTATGAAGTTCTGTGCTCCCTGCTCGACGCGCGGCTTGTCTTTGGCCCTCATGACAAATTTGATGATTTTCAACGCGTGGTTCAGGACAAGCTTGTCCGGCCTGCGCAGAAAGAGCTTGTTCGCTGGCTGGCCAATCGGCACGAGCAGCGTCATCGGAGTTTCGGTGAAACCTCGCATCTCCTGTCTCCGAACCTGAAGGAGGGGAGGGGAGGGCAACGCGACCTGCAGACCATTCAATGGCTGGAAGGGATTTGTCGGCAGACGTCCGATGGCCGGGTTTTTTTGTCTGTGGCCGAGCATGACGCCTTGCATGAAAGTGCCCTGTATTTGGGTCGGACCAGAATCGCCTTGCATCGGGCCAGCAAGCGCAAAAACGATGTGCTCCATCTGGAAATGCAGCCGGAAATCGCTCAGATCATGGGTTATGGGCAGGCGCGGGAAAGGGGGGCTGTCGAACGTTTTCTTTCGGATCTGCACAAGGCCATGACCGAGATCAAACTCCTGTGCCGGCTCTGCCTGAACAATGCGCTGGCTTTTGCCGATGGCCAGGGTCCCGGAGTCGGCCGTCAGGGTGACGTTGGACTTGATTTTTCCATTCTTGTAGCTGATCCATCCAATATTCTTGAACTTTTTCGTCATAGCGCGCAAAGCTCCGTACCCATCGGCTGGCACACTCGGCGCATCATTCAGGATCGTTTTCCTGTTTTGTCATCGAGTGCCGATTGGCAGCGATCCAGTATCTCACGTTTTGAGGATATTTTGTGCAGCCCTGCCGCCGCTCATGCCCTGGAGCAGATGCTTGAAGTCGGTTTTTTGAATATTTTTCTGCCTGAGTTTGCCGGGATTGAGCATTTGGTGCAGTTCGATGCCTATCACAAGCTGCCCGCCGGACCGCATCTGGTCGAAACTGTTCGACAGATTGCGTCCTTTAACCGCGAGCATGAATTTTTGGGGGAGTGCCTTTTTTCCCATCGTGACGATCCGTGTCTGCGCTGGGCTGCCCTGTTGCATGACATAGGCAAGGGCAACGGTGATCACGCGTTGCTGGGTGCGAAGATTTCCCTCGGAATTTTGGACCGGCTTGGATATGATGGGCAATTCGCAAGAGAATGCGCCTTCTTGATCGAGCATCATTTATTGCTCGTGCATACGGCCACGCGTCGTGATTTGGGGGAAGAATCCGTCATTCTCGACTTGGCTACGACCATCGGCACAGTTCGTCGTCTCGAAAATCTGACCCTGCTGACCTGGGCCGATTCTATGGCCACCGGCCCCAAAGCCTGGAACCCATGGATCCAGAACCTGCTGCGCGAAACATATTTCAAGACGCGCAAGGTGCTGGAGCGCGGTCTTCTTGCCAACGAGAACCGTGTGCACAGGTTGAGCACCCTTCGGGATTCCTTGCGTGCCGGACGGCCTGAACATTTTTCAAGCCATGATTTTGAGCGATATCTGTCCGTCATGCCGGCGAGATATCTGATGCAAACCAGTTCGCGCCGCATCATTGAGCATATTGACCTGGTGCGGGAGTTCTCCACCCGTTCCGCCGCCCGCCCTTTTCATCTTGCCTGGGAGCATAAGCCC
>CAXNFJ010000270.1:0-4004 GCA_964201165.1 Desulfomicrobium sp. | reverse complement strand
ATCCAGGCGGAGTCGTGTCGCGGTCGCGCGGGCATGAAAGCCGAGCATCAGGGAACCGGAAAAGGGCCAGGGCTGGGAGGAGAAATAGCGGATGTCCTCCACCGCGATTCCCGTCTCTTCCATGACTTCACGCACAACCGCGTCCTCGGCGCTCTCGCCCGGTTCCACATAGCCGGAAATGGCCGCGTAGACCCAGGGCTTCCAGGAGGCTTGGCGTCCGAGCAGGCAGCGCTCCCCATGGCTGTCCTTGTGGTGGACAAGCACGATCATGGCCGGGTTGATGCGCGGAAAATGTTCCATGGCGCAGTCCGGATTGGTGCAGACCTGGGCCAGGGAGGCGGGCCTGGACGCGGTGGGGTGCCCGCACAGGCTGCAGTAGCGGGTCTGACTGTGCCAGCCCGTGACGGAGCGGGCGTAGCCGAGCAGGGCTGCGACGTGCGCGGGGAGCACCGCCGCCTGTTGGCGCAAGGGCACGAACGTCCCGAGCGTGCTCAGGCATCGGGCCTTGAACGCGGGGAGCCGGTCGATGTTGATGGCGAAATAACTGCTGCTCCCGTCATCGCCCAGGAGCATGGCCTGCAAATGAACCTCATCGCAGCCGCCGAGCATGTGCCGGGAAAGAAAAAGCGGCTCCTGTAAGCTTGCGTCAAAGAGTATCTCGTCTCCCCGGACCACGACAAAGGCGGCGCGTTCGGAGAGCAGGCTTTGTTCCCAGGTCGGCGCATCCGCGGTGTGCAGAGGCTTTCGGTTCAAAATCAGGCCGGCGAAGGTGTTGCGGGCTGAACGGGTGTAATGATCCATGATGTACTCGGCTGGAATGTGTTTGCTGCGGAGAATGCGCGGGAGGCGAGTCAGCGTTTTGCCCTGCTTTTGAATCTGCGGCAATAGGTGCAGTGGCGGCAGACGTCCTCCACAAGTTTGCCTGCCGAGAAGCCCGCAGCCATGGCGCGGGCTCTGGGAGAAGCCAGGATTTCCGCTAGTCCGGCCTCGCGCAGGTTGCCAAGGGCCAGACGGCCGTCCGCATCCAGGCAGCAGGGACAGACCGTGCCGTCGGCCAGGATGGCGCAGTGGGTGGACAGACCGTGACAGAATCCCCGTGCCAGTTCTTGGGTGGTCATGTCTCCGGGCCAGGCAAAGACAGTGTCCGCGTGCAGGTAGACACGGCCGCGCAGTTTGAGGCTTTTCCGCCCTTGCGGCAGGACGGGCGGATCAATGTCCAAGGCTGCCGCGATGCGACGCAGGACCGAGGAGTTGAATGCGCTGTCCGCAGGGGACTGCAGGCTGTCCAGGGTCCAGAGCCGGAAGTTGATGTACAGTTCGGGGCGTGCCGTCGCCGCGTCCCGGCTGAAGTCCATGACGGCATCCAGGGTGTGCTCGTCGAGGCCATCACCCCGGCGCAGGGCCTGCATGGAGAAATTGATCTGCCGCAAGGCCGGAGCCCGGAGTAAGAGGTCGGCCCGGCCCCGCAGGAGGGTGCCGTTGGTGGTCAGGTTGACCTCAAGTCCGGCTTGCGAGCACAAATCCAGAATGGCGCCGAATTGTGGGTGCAGGAGCGGTTCACCCAGGACGTGCAGGCAGATCTGGCTGGTCAGCGGGGTGATCTGAGGCAGAATCCGTTCGAGAAAAGCCGGTTCCATGGTCGCGGGCGGCCTGACGGTTCCGGCGCAGAAATCACAACTCAGATTGCAGAGGTTGGTGATTTCCACATAGATGCGCTGAAAACGGCTGGGGTGGTCGAGTCCGGTGCTCACGAGTCTTTTTTCCCGGGGCTGGGAACCACAGGCAGGGAAAAGTGGAATTCACTTCCGGTTCCGGGCTCCGACTGCATGCACAGGCTCGAACCCATGAGATTGAGCAGTCGCTTGACAATGGCCAGGCCGATGCCCGTTCCGCCATGCCCGCGGCTTACGCCCATATCGGCCTGTGTGAAGGGTTCGGACACGGTGTCCAGCTTGTCGTCGGCAATGCCCTCGCCCGAGTCATACACGGCGAAATGCAGTATCCCCCGTCCTGAGGCGCTGTGCACGGGGAGCAACGATATTTCGAGGTGGACGTATCCTTGGCTTGTGTACTTGATGGCGTTGCCGATGAGGTTGAAGAGCACCTGGCGGATGCGCTGCACGTCGCCGGTGAGCAACTCGGGGATGGCCTGATCGTTCACGACGCTTAGTTCAAGCCCCTTCCGCGCGGCCTCTTCGTGGAAGGCGCCCATGATTGGCTGCGTGATCTGGGTAGCGACGAAGGGGCGATCGACAATGTCCAGGTTGCCGGTGTCCATGGTCGACAGATCCAGAATGTCCTGCAGGATGGTCAGCAGGCTTCGGCTGGAGGTGATGGCCATGGCGATGAATTCTCCCATGTCCTCGGGGGGCATGTTCTGAATGATCTGGAGGGAGCCCAGGATGCCGTTCAAGGGGGTGCGTATCTCATGGCTCATGACCGCCAGGAACTCGGATTTGGCTCTGCTCGCGACCTCTGCCGCGTCCTTGGCCCGGAGCAGTTCCGTCTCGACACGTTTTTGCGCGGTGATGTCCACGAAGGATTCAACCAGGGCCTGCTTGCCGCCCACTTCCGTGGACATGACGGATTTGAGGATTTGGATCGGCTTGCCGTCCGCGCCCGTGATCTCGACTTCGTTTCCAGCCACGGAGACGCCGTGATCCAGCACAGGGCAATTGCCCTCGCAGGCCGAGCAGATGTGATGATGACAAGGAGATGCGACCAGTTCGTCCCGGCTGCGTCCCGTCATGTGCATGAGTTTCGGGTTGACGTAACTGACTGTGCGCTCGCTGGTGTCCACCACGGCAATGCCTACCTGCAGCGAATCGAGAATCTGGCGCAGCCTTTCCTCGCTGCGTTGCAGGTTGGATTGGGCCTGCACGCGCCCGGTGACATCCTCCATGATGACCAGGGCCCGTTTGTCTTCCAGGAGCCGGGCTTGCAAATTGAAAAGCTTACGGGTTCCGTCCTTGCAGGTCACTGGGGCCTGAGTGCCGACACCTTCGATCCCTTTGAGCCGTCGAGCCCATATTTTGAGCTGATCGATCCTGGCGCGGACGTCCGGGTGGGCCTTGCGGAACCAGCTGTTGCGGGTGCTGATGTCACCCAGTTCATATCCGGTCAGTTGGGTGAAAGCCGGGTTGACCAGACTGACCCGGTTGTCGGGCTGGATGACCATGAGGCCCATGGGCAGCCTCTGGATCAGGGTGTCGAGCATGTCCAGATGGGTGCGTGTTTCGCGGTGCGACGCATCCAGTTCGGCAATATGCGTGCGGTAGAAACTGCGGATGAGAAGGGTTGACGGAATCAGAAAGCTCATGAAGAGGAGCGCCCCGGCCATGCTGGTTAACATGTGCCTGGTGCGCACGACATTCAGTTCCTGAATCTCCACGTCAGCGCAGGACAGATAGGGATTGCCCGCTGGGCTGGACTGGAAGACGCAGCTCGTTCGAAAATTTCCCCATTCATCTTTGTATGTTAATGCGAAATCCTGGCGATTGCGCAAAGCTTGGAAAAATTCGGATGGTGCGTCCGCATAGGGGTGAAAATACCAGGATTTCTGTTCCCGGGCTTCTTCATCCGTGACGGTGGGTGCCGAGAAGAAGAGGTTTTCACCATTCCGGACGAGCGTATAGACATAGATCAGGTTATTTATTTTTGCGAATTCATTGAATTTTTCTCTGTTTTTGAGTTCCTCGTCAAATCCGATGGAGTCAGCTTTCAGGGCTCGGTCATGAAAATCAGCCGCCAAGAGGTATCTGAGGCTTCTGCAAGCGGTTTGAAGCTTGCCGTCCGTGGCTTCGAGAAATTTTTGATTTTCGTACCAGGTCCAGGCCATGGTCAGGGAGAGGACAACTCCGACATAGAGCAAGAGCAGCAGGATGACTCTCAGAAGAATGGGGCGGGACGATGTTGTGCTCATGATCGTGAGGGGTGAAAGAGTCGCGCGAAACGGGATGCCGCCAGTTATGATCTGTCGTCATGAATAACGAAAGCCGGCGAAA
>CAXNFJ010000269.1:0-4008 GCA_964201165.1 Desulfomicrobium sp. | reverse complement strand
CCCCTCAATCAAAATATTCAATTATTCCCGATAGATTTCTGTTTCGGCGACTTTACTAACAACCCCGAAAGTCGAGTTATTTCCTCCATGATTTGAGTTTTGTATTTATGCAACACAATTGCATTGAGTCAAGGAGAATGCAACAAAGTTGCATGTCATTTCTTTTCGTACCCTACCCGGCGGAACGCGAACAGACGGGTACATAGACCCGGAACATGGAGGAAAAGCAAGTCCACCAGCGCGATCGGAAAGGGATCGCGGGTGGGAGGCGACATGGCGAGGTGCGTCGAGGAACGGGAGGGTCAGTACAAGAACGGATCCGTCGGCGGATCAACCGGAGTGATTCTGCTCACGCGTACCAAGGGCACGGTGCCGTTGCCGAATTGGGGCAGATCGAAATGGCCTTCGACTTCAACCCATTGTTCCGGGGTCAGTTCCGGAATATCCCCTTCCAGGGCTACGGTGACAGGCAGCGCGTCGGCCGCGCAGCAGGCAACGACAAAGCGATACAGGGCCACGTCCCGACCCGGGCCGAAGTGCTTTGCCAGGGCGGCGTCCCTGTGCAGCAAGCCCAGAAGTTTCACGGTGGTTCCGGCATGCTTACCGGGAGCCCGTAACAGCTGGAGAATGGTCAAAAGCTCCTCCGAGACTGCCTGCGGGTCCGTGAAGCTCTGGCCCGCAAAGCCTTGGCTGATGACGTCGTCCGGGACATTGTCTCCGGCGGTCACAGCGGCCTTGTCGTCGATTGGCGGAACCGCAGGGGGGGATGCGTCCGGGGGCGGGGTCTGAACGCCGAGAAACCGGTTCGAGAAGATGTCCTGGCCCATGGACGCCGGCTCGCTGGCCGCCAAGTGCAGCAAAGGCAGCAGCAGAATGAGCGTGCGGGACAGGGGCAGGGGCACGGGATTGCGCAGAATCGCGAAGAAGAAGCCAACGGCGATGAGCGCCCCCATGGCCAAGAGCCAGACGAACTCAGGACGCAGGAACAGACGGGTGCGACCGGTCAGGACAAGGAAGAGCAGCGTTGCTCCCCAGGCCCCGAAGACGAGCCCCCCGCGCAGGCGTCGGCCGAGGTCCCGCATTACCATGGCCACAACCCGTTCTCGAGGCTGGCGGCGCCGGTGACCGTGAATAACAGGATGAGCACGCTCAGAGCCAGGATGGCGCGCTTGCGGAAAATGATCTGGTACATGAGCAGCAGCTTCAGGTCGAACATGGGTCCGGTCAGCATGAAGGCCATCTGTCCGGGCAGGGGCACGAGACCGCGGAAGGAGGAGGCGATGAAGGCGTCGGCCTCGGAGCAAAGGTTCAAGGCCACGGCCAGGCCGCTCATCAGGAGGACCGAGATGAAGGGCATCTCCAGCATGTCCAGCAACATGGAGCGGTCCACAAAGGTCTGGGCCAGGGCGGCCACGAAAGCCCCGATGATCAGGTAATGGCCCACACCCAGGAAGTCGGCGGCGCCGTGGCGTAGGGCATGCCGCAGCCGGGTGCCCGCGGACGGAGTGCTGACTGCGTCCGTGACCTGGGAGAAGGGCTTGAGCGAGATCCCCTCGCATCCGCACGAGCAGGCCGGGACGGGCAAGCTGTCCAGCCCCTCGCGCAGGGCCGAGCGGCCGGGAAAGAGTCGTCCCAGGATTGCGGCCACGGCCACGGCGATCACGTATCCGAAACTCAAGCGAAGACCGGCGATTTCCCAGTCGAACCCGTAGGCCAGGAGCGTGGAGGCGGCCACGATGGGGTTCACGATGGGGCCGGCGAGAAGATAGGCGACGGCCGCGGAAAAAGGCAGCCCTTTGCCCAAGAGACGGCGCACCACGGGAACCACCGCGCATTCGCAGACCGGAAAAACGAGGCCCATGGCTGCAGCGATGCAAATGGTGGCCAGGGGAGCGCGGGGGAGCAGGGACGCCATGCGTTCCCGGCTGACAAAAGCCTCAATGAGCCCGCCCACGAAGGCGCCAAACAGCATGAAGGGCAATGCTTCGAGCACGATACTGGCGAAGATGGTGGCCAGGGCGTTGTACGGCCCGGCCTTGGGGCCGGCGGGCAGGACGAGAATCATGGCCAGCACGATGGTCACGGAGAACAGCGTGCGCATGGTCCCCTGGCCGGTGGAAGTCGGTGCTGCTGGAGTGAGGGGCGCGGGAGTCGACATGGGGTGCGGATTGCCATGCCCGGGCACGAGGGTCAAGATTGCTCTGGCTCGCCTGGAAAATCGCTTCCGGAACGGATCAACCCTGTGGACCTGGCGAGTGCGGGTTTCGGCAGGAGAGCGATTCAAAATATATGACAGCTATGCGATCCTTTCTTTGGGCTGGCAGGTTTGCTCTTCGTGAACATCTTTTGGAAGCGGCGTTTAAGTTTCAGGCGATGAAAATAGGTCAGTGGAGCCCTGGCTGGCTTGCATGCCCCGGACAGGGCCTTTTCCCGTGTGAACAGAACTTCGCCGATATGGCCGACAGCTCCTCTTTGGCCCAGAAACCCGGCGCAGCCGGCGCAATAGGTCACAATGAGGTCGTCTCCGGCCAGCTTCCCGCGTTTTTCAGCCCAGGCCGTGGCGAACTCCGGCGCATGAAACCCGACCCCTCCCCCCTCGCCGCAACACAGGGTCAGCTTCCCGGAATGTTTCATCGTGCGCACCGCGATTCCCTGTGCCGCCAGCAAAGCGCGGATCGAATTTTGAATGCTGGCGTGATGACGTAAGGGGCAGGGGTCATGCACGACCACCCGGTCCGCCATGACCGGAGCGGGCGATGCGTTTTCGGCCATGATTTCGTAAACCGTGGTTGTCTTCAGCGGCGCGCCATAGCGCTCGAAGACCTTGAAACAGTTCGGACAGGCCACGAGCACTTCGGTCACTCCGCGCGCGATCAATTTTTGCCGGATGCCGAGGAAGTGTTCGAGAAAATAATCCTGCCGGCCCAGGTCATGCGAGGGTTTGTGGCAGCAATCAAGGACTATGCCCAGGTCGGGAATGAGGGCGCGCAATTCTTCATAAAAACGCCATGTTATCCCGGAGCGTGTGCCGGGCAAAGTGCAGCCCGGGAAGAAAACGATTTTGGAACCTGGGGGAGAATACCATGAGAAAAGTCGGGTGGTCCCTCTTTTTTCGTAATTTAAGAGGGCCTTGTAGGGCGAGAGGTCGACGGTTCCATCCGTGACGGCCTGACGGCGCATGGCCAAAAACAAATCTCCCGGTGACAGATTTTGAGGACACACCGCGCCGCAAAGTCCGCAAAGGCTGCATGCAAAAGGGTCCACCGTGCTTTTTCCGGCCAGAACGTCCCTCGCTATGGAGGATGGCGTTCCGTATTCGGCGAGAAAAGGGCATTTGACGACGCAGGCCTTGCACTCCGAGCATGCGCCGAGGAGCGCCTGCGCCTGCCGGGTTGCTTCCGCATCCGCTGCGCGCGGAACAACGAAACGCGCGGTCACGCCGTGCCGGTCCCCGGACGTGTTCGCCATGACGCGGCCCAGTCCGCACACATGCAACGCCTTCGTGGCGACCAAAAGAAAGATTCCAAGCATGGCAAGAGCAATCTGCGCATACGGGAACCCCTCCGGCGAAGTTGATCGGATCAGGATAAGGGCCGCCGTGGCTCCGACAAGCGTGATCCCCCAATCACTTTTCTTCCAATGCATGCTCGGTTTGCTCCCGCGAAATGAATAGGCACGTTGAAGAGTACGCTTCCGTTCGAACAATAGAGAATATTGCGAAAAATGATAAATTGATAAAGATAATTCGAGAAGCTGCGATCCATCATGGAATTAAATTTGATATTCCTTCTTTTCCGCGTAGGTTCTACGGCAAACATATAGGAGATCAGCATGTTGAAAAATTGTCTTTCGGTCCTCCTTGGACTGCTCTTTGTCGCGTGTTCAGCGATGGCCTCTTTTGCTGGAGATTACACCTACATAGTCAGTCCTGAAAAACTCTAAAAACGGTCCGTCAGGCACAAGCCTGTACCACCCGAACATCTGGTCGAAAAACGTGCCCCAGCAATT
>CAXNFJ010000268.1:0-4048 GCA_964201165.1 Desulfomicrobium sp. | reverse complement strand
ATTCGACCGTGGCCTCGTCCGCGCGCAGTTCCGCGCACAGGGACCGCTCTTCATCCCGGCCGTACACGCAGAGCATGGGCACAGGCTCCAGCTTGCGCACTTCGGGGAGCAGGGCGATGTCCTGGCTGGCCTCGTCGTCGTGCATCCAGTCGCTGACGTGAAATTCCAGTTCCACATATGTGCTCGGAGCCAGCAGGGTCACTTGCCGCACCGCCTGGCGCAGGTCCGCCGGCAGGTTCGCGGCCATGGGCGGCAGGGCGTCGGCGCCCAGGGAAAAGCCGATGAGGATGACCCGCTGTTTGTTCCAGGCCTCCAGATAATGGCGCATGATGCGGGCCAGATCAGCGCCTCCACCTTCGGGCGTGCGCCTGGTCCAGAAATAGCGCAGGGAATCGAGACCGACCACGCCGATGCCGTTTTTGGCCAGAATTGCCGCAATGTCCTTGTCGATGCCGGCCCAGCCGCCATCTCCGGTGATGAACACGGCCAGGCTGTCCGTGTGCGGACCCGTGGGTGGAACCTCGACCAGGGGCAGATCGGCGATATCCCCGGACTGATCCGGCTGGGCGGATGGCGCCGCACTGAAGGCCTTGAGCGTTTGGCCCAGCGTGCCGCTCCAGGCCTCCGTATCGTCATAGCCGCGCGCTCCGGGCAGGCCGCGCAGTGTCACTCCGTCCATGCCCTGAATGAAGTTTCTGGCCGAATTTTCCGGAAAGACCGGGTCCTGCTCGGCCTGGATCAAGGTCCAGGGCAGCTTGAACCGCGTCGTCGCATCGTAACGTATTTCATTTTCCAGCGCCTTCCAGTTCAAGCCCCGGCCACTGCCGAAGGGATGGGTCACAGGCAATCCGGGCCGGAAACCGAGACTGACGCCGCCCGGAAAGGTTTGCGCCGGAGCCTGCACGAGGCTGGCATACACCACGCCCCCTCCGGCTCCGTGCCCCATCAGGAGCGCAGCCCGGAGCGTCGGCAGAGCCAGGGTCTTCTGGACATATTTGCTCATGGCCTCCAATTCGTTGGAGACATTGGGTTCGTAATCTTTTTCCGCGATGCGGGCAAAATACCGCTGCACGTCCACGCCGATGACCAGCGCCCCCGCATCCCCGGCGACTCTGGCCATCTCCTCCTCCACGGCTCCCCAGCCTGTGGCATCGGACAGAAGGATCGTGATCATGCCGGGATTCTTTTCCCGTCCGCGCAGAATCAGCTCCCCGAAGGGGCCAAAAGAGAGGGCCGCGCCCGATGCCGCATGGGCGGCGCAGGTCATGAGCAGCAGCACCCAGAGCAGTGTCTTCATTTTCCCACCATCCCGCGCATTCCACCCGCCACCAATCCGGCCACTTCGGTCAGAATTCCGGGCAGGGCCAGACCTCCGGGCGCCAGCAGATAGCTTGACTCCCAGGTCGGGCCGAATTTTTCCTTGTAGCTGCGAAGCCCCCGGAAATTATAGAAATCCTCTGCATGCGAATATAAAAAATTCCCGACTTTGTTCCAGACCGGGGCCAGGGCATGGGTCTCCAGCCCGGAGAAAGGGGCCACGCCAAGGTTGAATCGGGCAAAGCCATGCTGCTGTCCCCAGAACATGAGCATGAAGAGCAGATAATCCATGACCCCGCGCGGGGCTTTGGGCACAAATCGCATCAGATCGATGGCCAGCTCGTTCCGCCCGCCCATCCAGACATTGCCGAACGCCAGAATCCTGCCGTTCTGGCGGACGACCGCCGTATTAAAGCGGGCCAGATAGTCGGGATCGAAACAGCCCAGGGAAAAACGCTTTTCCCGCGCATTCTTGAGCGAGAGCCATGCGTCGGAAATGGCCCGGAGTTCATCTCTGATGTCCGGGAAGCCGGCCGGAGGGACGACCTCGAAGACGCATCCGTTCTTTTCCAGGTTGTTCTTCTTGTAGCGCAGTCCCTGCCGGGACGCGCCGTTCAGATGGAAGGCCGGCAGATCGACGATGGCCTCTTCCCCGATCTTCAGCAGACTCAGGCCCGTGTCCCAGAAGAGGTGCAGGCGGTCCTGGGGCACGCCGTAGAACACTGGCCGCCCGCAATGCCGGTCGCAGGCCTCGCGGAACTGCCAGATCAGTTCCTGGGCGTCCTCTTCCCGCCCGATGGGAGGTCCCATGGTGACCCAGGTCCTTCCCGTGACGCCGAACATGAGAAATGATTCCCGGCTCTGGCTGATCAGGAACATCTTGTCGCCCAGCAGGGCCAGGTTGGCGCGAGTGTGCGAACTGGTGGCGACGATACCGCGCACCAGACTCGATTCTTCCCGCGAGACCGGCGCGGGCCGGTACGGGGCCGGGGCCAGGAGGCGCATGACGGCTAGGCACAGCCCGGCGGTTCCGGCTCCAAGCCAGGCCCGGACCACGTTGGGCACGGAACCGTCCATGGTGAAAGTCAGCCAGAATTCCCCGGCTTGGTTGCCGTGATGGTAGGTGTAGGCGGCCAGGCCGGTGGTGGCCGCCAGAACCAGCGTCATGGCCACGAGCCAGCCCGGCGTGAACCGGTCGGAAAACATGCTCGAATGGCGGGAGAAGCGTCTGCGGTTGGGCACGAAAACAAGCAGCGTGCAGCCCAGAACCATGGCTTCCTCATAGTCGCCTCCTCTGAGCAGGGCGGCCAGCATACCCAGGACGAGCATGACAATGGTCAGATGATAGGCCACGTCCAGGCGGCGCTGGATGCCCCGGGCCAGAAACAGCAAACACATCCCGATGATGCTGCCCACAAAGTGCGATCCGCCGACCACGGAGTCCGGCAGGAAACGTGTCAGCCAGAGCAGGCGCCACTCCAGGGCTGGAGTTGCCCCGGACAGTAGCAGGATGGCGCCGGCGGCAAAGGTGCCCACGGCCAGGATCTGCGGCACCAGGGCCGCGCTCCAGCGCATGCCGGCGTGAGCCACGAGCCGGAGCACGGGGACGGTCTCGAACACCTCGCGCACGGCCAGGGTGCAGGCGGCCAGAAGCAGGGGCAGAATGTAGTAGATGACCCTAAAGGCGATAAGCGCGGCAAAAAGCTGCCCATTGTTTGCGGCATCCGGAGTCAGCAGCATGAAGGCCGTTTCGAAGACACCCACTCCGCCAGGGGCCTGGCTCATGACTCCGGCCAGTTGCGCAAGCATGAACCGGGTGAAGAAGAGCGACAGCCCAACCTCGTCCGGCAGCAGCACGTACAGGATCAGACCGGAGAGGCCCCAATCGAGCACGGAAAAAGCCACCTGCACAACGGCGGTGCGCGTCCCGGGAGCCGGGATATGAAACCCGAAAATCGATATCGGTTTGCGCCAGCGTACGGACGCCAGAATATACAGCAGCGGAATGGCGGCCAGTCCGGCTCCGGCGATGTCACTGCCCAGCGCCAGGAGACGGCCCGCCTCGGGGCTCAGGAGCAGGGCCAGCCCCCCCAAACCCACCAGCCCGAGCCACAGGCTCACGGTGGTGAAGATGGTGATCCGCCCCACATCGGCGGTGGACAAGCCCCAGGCCGAATACAGCCTAAACTTGATGGAACTTCCGGACAGGAAGGAAAATCCGAGGGTGTTGGCAAAGGCGTTGCCGATAAAGGATGAAACGACGATGCGTTTCAAGGGTTGGGGGACTCCTGCGTAGCGGCAGGCAAAGTGCTCATATCCGGCCAGAACCAGATAATTGAGCACGGCCAAGCCGGCCGCGAGCAGCAAGGTCCGCTTGGGCATGGAGGTCAGGGCGGACCAGATCTGTGCAACGCTTACATGGCTTAATTCTTGACTCAAGAATCGCAAAGCCGCACCAATGAGGACAATCGAGACCACGGGGCCCCAGAACGAGACGGAACGGAAACGCATGGATACAGCCTTACTGCGACATCCGCAAAATTTGCGGGAAGACGCCGAATTTTCGATGAATTACGTGGAAAGTGAAAGCGGCCCGGAGGTCTCGAAGGCGTGCGCCTCAAGAAAGCACTGGCGCATGTCGGGCCTGAATCATATGGCCACGGCGCTACTCCGGGCAGGGCACGGTTCACATACGGATCAGGCGCGATCCTGTAAACGGGCATTTTTGGGG
>CAXNFJ010000267.1:0-4053 GCA_964201165.1 Desulfomicrobium sp. | reverse complement strand
GCGTCCGAATACGAGGGAAATGAGCTAAATAGCCCCAAGCAGGGCACTCAAAAGGACGAGCAGAAATATATTTTTGTTTAATCACAACTACGAACAGCAATGTTTGTATGGCTACTTTGAAAAAACGCTTTGATCAGCGTGTCCCTAGTCCTGGCCCTTTGCGCCACCTCTGCTTCAGCCAAAAAACTGATCGTGGCCACGGACACCAATTTCCCGCCTTTTGAATTCAAGGATCCCCAGACCGGCAAGCACACCGGTTTCGACGTGGAACTGTGGGACGCCATCGCCAAGGAAATCGGCGCTGAATACGACCTCCAGCCCATGGATTTCAACGGCATCATCCCCGGTCTGCAGTCCGGCCAGGTGGATGTCGGTATCGCCGGCATGACCATCAAGCCCGAGCGCGCCGAAGTGGTCGACTTCTCCGATCCATACTACAATGCGGGCCTCCTGATCCTGGTCAAGGCCGACAACACCGACATCACGGACGTAAAAACCCTGGCCGGCAAAATCGTGGCCACCAAGCTCGGCACGACCAGTGAAGATTTCGCCAAAAAGGAAGCAGGCGCCAAGGAAGTCAAACTCTTCCCCAACAATGACGCCATGTTCATGGAACTGCTTGCGGGCGGCGCGGATGCGGTCATCTTCGATTCCCCGGTCATCTCCGAATTCGTGCGCACCGCTGGCAAGGGTCAGGCCAAGATCGTCGGCCCCCTGTATATGGGCCAGTCCTACGGCATCGGCTTCCCCAAGGGCAGCGACCTGGTCGCCAAGACCAACGCAGCCCTGAAAAAGCTCAAAGACAGCGGCGCCTACCGCGAACTGTACATCAAATGGTTTGGCACCGAGCCCAAGTAATTCCCCGAAAACCATCCCCTAAGGCAGGGAGATCCCTCTCCCTGCCCCCATTTCGAGAAACCCATGGCCTTCCAATTTGAACCGAGCGTTGTTGTCGACACCCTGCCCATGCTCATGCGCGGAGTCTGGTACACCATCTATCTGACCGTCGGCGGCCTCTTCTTCGGCTTTCTGCTCGGAGTGGCGACGGGCCTCATGAAACTGGCCCGCCCCTTCCTGGTCCGCAAAATCGCCGACCTCTATGTCGAACTCGTCCGCGGCACGCCCATGCTGGTCCAGGCCATGTTCCTCTATTACGGCGTGCCCATGGCCGTGGGCCTGCGCATCCCGCCCCTGGTGGCCGGGGTCATCGTCATCGCCATCAATTCCGGGGCCTATATCGCGGAGATCGTGCGCGGAGCCATCCAATCCATCAACATCGGCCAGACCGAAGCGGGCCGCTCCATCGGCCTGACCAGGGCTCAGACCATGCGCTACATCATCTGGCCCCAGGCCTTCAAACGCATGATCCCGCCGCTGGGCAACCAATTCATCATCAGTCTGAAGGACACGTCGCTTTTGATGGTCATCGGCGTGGGCGAACTGCTGCGCACCGGACAGGAAATCGTAGCCGTCAACTTTCGGGCCTTCGAGGTCTACATGGCCGTGGCCATGGTCTACCTGGTCATGACCATGAGCATCGCCAAGGCGCTCAAAACCCTTGAAAACAGACTGATCAACAAGACCAGCGGAAAGCGCTCATGATAGAAATCAAGAACCTGCACAAAAAATTCGGCGATCTGGAAGTGTTGAAAGGCGTGAATCTGACCGTGTCCTCGGGAGAGGTGGTCTGCATCATCGGTCCGTCGGGTTCGGGCAAGTCCACGGTGCTGCGCTGCATCAACCGCCTGGAAACTCCGACTGCGGGCACGGTCATTGTCGACGGCCATGATATCATGAACCCCAAGACCGACATCAATTACGTGCGCACCGAAGCGGGCATGGTCTTTCAGCAATTCAACCTCTTCCCGCACATGACCGTACTCGACAACGTGATCCTGGGGCCGCTCAAGGTCCGCAAAATGCCCCGGGCCGATGCCGAACACCTGGGCTACGACCTGCTGGCCAAGGTCGGCTTGGCCTCCAAGGCCCAGGCCTATCCGGAGCAGCTTTCGGGCGGGCAGAAACAGCGCGTGGCCATCGCCCGATCCCTGGCCCTGCAGCCTAAGGTAATTTTATTTGACGAGCCCACCTCGGCCCTGGATCCGGAACTGGTGGGAGAAGTGCTGGAAGTCATGAAAAAACTGGCGGCCGAGGGCATGACCATGATCGTGGTCACGCATGAGATGGGTTTTGCCCGCGAAGTGGCCGACCGGGTCATCTTTATCGACGAAGGGGTGATTCAAGAAGAAAACACCCCGCCGGAATTTTTCGGCAACCCCCAAAACCCCCGTCTGCGGGACTTTTTGGGCAAGATCGTAGGCACGGTTCAAAAGCAATAATTACCTTGATCACGAGAATTCAATTCTTTTCTGCCCCGCCATCCGTCACCACGCGACCGACCAGCTGCGCAAAAACGCTCGGCACCGGAGCTTCCAAAGTTATGCCCTGACCCGAAAACGGGTGGGCAAAAGTGATGGAGCGCGCGTGCAGGCCCAGCCGGGAAAAAGTGTCGCCCTTGACCCCGTATTTTTTGTCTCCGGCGATCGGATGGCCCGCATCCGCCATGTGCACCCGGATCTGATGCTTGCGCCCGGTCAACAGGTTGATGTCCAGCAGAGAATACTCGCCCCGTTCCTTGAGCACGGTCCATGCGGTCTTGGCCAGCTTGCCTTCGGTCGCGTCGCGCGTGGCGTAGACTTTGTACACCCCGCTTTCGACCAGGTAGGAGCTGACCGTGCCCGAGGCATTGCCCATCAGCCCATGCACCACCGCCGCATAGATCTTGGTGGTATCGGCCCACTGGTCCTGCAGGGTGTGCTTGGCCGCCTCGGTCTTGGCAAAGAGAACGAGCCCGGAGGTTTCGCGGTCCAGGCGGTGGACAATGAAGATCCTGTGCTTGGACTTGGGATTGCCCTTGCGTACATAGTCGGTCAGGGCATAATAGGCCGTGCGCGTCTTTTCCGTTTCCGAGGCCATGGTCAGCATCCCGGCGGGCTTGTCCACGACGATGATGTCCCGGTCTTCGTAGATGATGGTGAGGCCGGGAGGCAGATGTCTGGCGCCTGGGCGTTTGGGGGTGTGCATTGCTGATCCGGGTTGGGTTGAGATGATTCGATGGAGGGGAGGCTTCTACGCACTGGATGCCGTCAGGTAAAGAGCGTTCAACCTGCGACCGGATACGCGCTGCCCCGCCCCATCCGCCTCGACGCATCGCCGATCGCTCGATCAAGCGTCTCGAAGAGATTTTTCATATGCACGGGTTTGGCAAGATAGCTGTCCATCCCAGCGGCAAGAAAACGTTCCCGGTCACCGGCCATGGCATAGGCCGTCAAGGCCACTATGGGAACGCGGTCCCACTGCGCGAAGCGTTGGTCGGTCCTGATGATTCGGGTCGTCTCCAGACCATCCATGATGGGCATCTGCACATCCATGAGAATGAGGTCGAATGATTCCCGGGCCAAGGCCTCCAGCGCCTCCTCGCCATTTTCCGCCAGCGTGACCGAGATTCCCCGTTTGCCCAGCATGGATGCAATGCTCCGCCGGTTCACGGGCTCATCTTCCACCAGAAGCACACGCAAGGAATTCATCGGGCGCCTGGGCATGAGGTGCAGCTCGCAGCTTTCGGGCGCGACGGGTTGGTCGGAGGTCTCGAAGGGAAGACAGACCGCAATCGTTGTTCCCGCCCCGACTTCCGTGTCCACGGAAACGGTCCCGTCCATGAGGCCGACCAGGCCGCGCACGATGCTGAGGCCCAGGCCGGCACCCTGCATGCGTCTCTCCCCGGTGTTCTCTCCCTGCATGAATGGCTCGAAAATATTCTCCAAACTTTGCGCGTCAATGCCGGGCCCCGTATCCGAAACAAGGAAAAGAACATGCGGGCCGCGATTTCTGGAGAAAGGAAGCACGCCGACATCAAGCCTCACCTCTCCGCTCCTGGTGAACTTGACGGCGTTCCCGACCAAATTCGACAGAATCTGCGACAGCCGGTGCTCATCTCCCAAAACCATGGCCGGCAAATCGGCGTCGGTATGCACCGTCAGGGCAATGCCCCCT
>CAXNFJ010000266.1:0-4056 GCA_964201165.1 Desulfomicrobium sp. | reverse complement strand
CCCGAACCGTATCGCGGCAAAACCAACGAACCCGCCCTGCTGGGCTTCACGGCCCGAGAGTTGGCCCTGCTCAGAGGCGAAGATTTGCAGGTGCTGTGGGAGCGCTGCGGCAACAATGCGCGGGAATTTTTCGGTCTAAACGGCTGACCGCGCCGGAGGATCGATGATACGCGCGCCCTGGGCGAGGAGCATACCGCGCAGGGTCTTTTCCGCGTCGGGCAGGAAACGCAGCTTGATCACGGCCCGGTAGCGGTCGACCACGCTCATGACCGCCAGATTGTCGTACCCTTCGAGCAGGAAACGGTAGCGGGCGATCTGGTTGCGGGGCACCTCGGCATAGAGGACCTCACTGGACCGCCGTGGCGGCGCAAGGGGCCACTCCCGCCTGGTCTTGCGTGGCCGTGACTTGCGGGGCTCCTGTGCTGACGACTCAGAGCACTTCATGGCCGTCCTTCGTCACCACCACCATGTGTTCCCAACGCACTCCGCCCCACTCGGGGTAATACAGGCCCGGCTCCACGGTGATGACCATGCCGGGTTTGAGGATCGTCGGGCGGATGGGGCCGACTCCCGGCGCTTCGTGGGTCTCAAGGCCGATGCCGTGGCCCAGGGAGTGGGTGAAATGCTCGGCCACGCCATGGCGCGCGAAAAAATCCTTGGCCGTGGCGTGCAGTTCGTCCGTGCTCACTCCCGGAGCGACCCTGGCGATGGCCAGGGATTGGGCCTCTTGCACCAGCTCCAGAGTGCGCCGGAAATCATCCGTCGGCCTGTCCCCGATCCACCATGTCCGGGTCTGATCTGAACAATACCCGTTCAGCCGCCCGCCCATGTCGATCAAAACCGGGGTTTCCGGGTCAAGGCGCGCATCCCCCGGCGTGGCATGGGGCAGCGCCCCGTTGGGACCGAAGCCGACGATGGGCGCGAAGCTCAATCCTTCCGCCCCGCCATCCCGGAAGGCCTTCTCCAGCAGCCAGGCCACATCCCGTTCCGTCATTTTGGGCACAAGTTGCGGCTTGAGGGCCTCATACACGCTGTGGTTCAAGGCGCAGGAGGCCCTGAGTTTTGTCAGTTCATCGTCATCCTTGACCGTACGCAGTTCTTCCACCAGTCGCGGGGCCGGATGCAGAGTCAGACTTTTGCCCAGTTCCAGATACATTTCTGCGCACATGGCATGCGTTTCGACCCACAACTCACGGACATCCAGACCTTGCACGAACTCCGCGATCTTCTCCATGCGCGGAGCGCCGTACACATGCACCTGCTCGGCCGGCCAATGTCGCCGTGCCTCTTCCAGAAACCGGGAATCGGTCAGCAACCAATCCGGGCCATTCAAACAAACCAGAAGGCAACCCGAGCTCTCATTGCACTGTCCATCATGCAATTCAAAACCGGACAAATAAAACCGGTTTGCCGGATGGACCACGAGCAGGGCCGGGATTTCCTGCCGCTCCATGAGTGTTTTCAGGGCGCTGAGGCGATGGGACATGGATTTTTTTCCTTGATCAGGCTTGAACTGGACGCACAAAAACGACCCTCGAATTATTTCTTCTCCGGCACTGACGACCCCGGACAGCAGGATTCCGGCTGGGCATAGACCTCCACGGGCTTGAACAGATGCCGGTAGAAAAAATCGTCCCCCAGCCATGCGACCATGCGCACCAGCAGGGCCACAACGATCAGGGTGAAAATGACCCGCGCCCACAGAAGCCCCGAGACGTGTCCTCCGAGGACGGCCATGAGCAGCGTATCCTCGAAAATTGAATGGGACAGGCCCATGAGACTCAGCGACGAAAAAATGTCCTTGGGCCCAACCTTGCCCGAATGGGCCTCATGCATGATCAGTCCCCCTCCGTAAGAGAGACCCATGACCATGCCGACTATGGTCAATGTTCCGGCCTCGGGGCCAATGCCCAGAAAGCGCAGCACCGGGGCCAGCAGCCGCACGCACAGCCCTGTCAGCCCGATGGCGGTGAACACGCGCATGACGGCGTTCAAGCCCACGATGATGACAAAGATCATGCCCAGATTCCGCGCCTGCCCCAGAGCCCAGGCCAGAATCTCCTCGCTTTCCGGCTGGGGCTGCCAGAGAATGACGTTGGCGGCCTGCAACCACCCGCCCCAGGCATAGATCCGGGTCAGGAGCCAGCCCAGGACCAGGGCGCCGCCGACGCGCAACACCGCTTGAAAAACGAGCCTCGGCCCCGACTTGCGTACAATCTGCAGTTCCACGGGCAGACCGTGGGCGACGAGGATCATGACACCCAGCACCGTAACCTGGGCCACGCTCAAATCATGCTGCCCGGCCAGGGACACAAAGACGATCATGCTCCCGTAAATATTGTTGATCAGGGCCGTGGCCCAGACCAGACCCATCTCCGGCGGCAACCCCACCACCTGCATGAAGGGCGCAAGGGGCATGGCCAACCAAGCGATGAGCCCCAGCTCCTGCAGGATTTTGACCCCGATGATGATGGGGACCATGATCTTGTAGAGTTCGAAGCTGATGCGCCCCGAGCGTTTCAGGATACTTTTTATTTCTTCAAGGATGTTCATGTGCTTCTTGCGTAAAAATGTAAGACCCTGGCCCCGCGCACCGCAACCCGAGGCCAATGCCGCATGATGCAAGCCTAAAAGATCTGCTTGAGCAAACTTTCCCCGCCGGCATTGGACGAACCCGGATCAGCGTCCAGTTCCTCCATTCCGGCAGTCTGCACAGGTTCCGTGCCGTTCTGGAACGGAAGCATGTAGGCCTCGGACGTGCCGGGCCCGGCAAGGCGGCCGGTGCGCGAGTCCACCCGCGCCATGACAATGCCCGGCGGCACCGGGAAGTCCTCCGACGGATACTTCGGTTCCACCTGACTCCTATAGTCGAGCCAGATGGGCAAGGCGGCCCTGGCCCCTGTCTCATACTTGCCCATGGGCCGGACCTGATCGTAGCCGACCCAGACCCCGGTCAACAGATAGGGCGAAAAACCCATGAACCAGGCATCGATTTCGTCGTTGGTGGTGCCTGTCTTGCCCGCCACAGGCCGCCCCAGAGCCTTGGCCCGGGCACCCGTACCATCCTGCACGACCTGCTGCAGCAGATTGTTGATGATGTAGGCCGTCTCCGGCGGCATGACCTCGGTCACTTCGAGCGTGGACGTGAACATCTGCTCACCCCAGGGTGAACTCACGCTCTCGATGAAGCGCGGCTTGATGTTCGAGCCGCCCCGGGCAAAAGTCGTGTACGCCTGACACAGGTTGAGCGGCGTGAACTGCCCCGACCCCAGAGCCAGGGACAGATTTGGCTCCATGATGCCCGTCAGGCCCAGAGCCTTGCCCCGTTCGATGATCTTGCTCATGCCGATCTGCTGGGCCACGCGGATGGTGACCAGGTTGCGGGATTTGACCAAGGCCGTGCGCAGGAGCGTCGGACCGTAGAAGATGCCTTCGAAATTCTCCGGCTTCCACGTTTCGCCGCTGCCGTCCTCAAAAATGATGGGGGCGTCCAGAACAATGCTGGCCGCCGTGAACCCGTTGTCCAGAGCCGCGGAATACACGATGGGCTTGAAGGCCGATCCGGGCTGGCGCAAAGCCTGGGTAGCCCGGTTGAACTGACTGCGGAAAAAATCGTAGCCTCCGCACAGTGCCATAACCTCGCCGCTGCGCGGATCGATGGAAACCAGGGCGCCCTCGACCTTGGGTTCCTGTTCCAGGCCAAGCTTGGGTTTGCCGCCGGCAACTTCCACTACCGTGGTCCAGATCACGTCGCCGGGTTTGACCACCTTGCGGGCGTCGCCCACCTTGCCTGCTTCTTCGGGCGCAAGCCTGGGGTTGGGCTGGCGGGCCCAACCCATGGAACTCACAGGCACAACGCCCGAATGCGCACCGAAGCGCACCGTGGCTCCGCCCTTGTCCACGCCCGTGACCACGGCCTGCACCCAGTCACCGGTTTTGAGAGTTCCGAGGTGCTGCGCATTCAAAAAATCGTCATACCCGCCCACGCCGATATTCTTGATCGGCCCCTGCCAGCCGTGACGTTTGGAGGTCTCCCTGAGTCCGTTCCGCAGAGCC
>CAXNFJ010000265.1:0-4057 GCA_964201165.1 Desulfomicrobium sp. | reverse complement strand
GTATGGATGGATTTGACGTTCGAGGCATTGCGAAAAAAGGGCGAGTTGATGGTTTTGAGCACGCGGGCGGAGAGCAGGGGGTCACGCGTGACCACGTCGCCCAACTCCTTCATGCTGACATTGGGTTTGTCCATGGCCGCCAGAGTGGAGTGCAGAGTGCCGACCTTGTCAAAAGCCTTGACCAGATTGCTCATGGCGGCGTGGGTCAGGGTCGGAGGAGTGTCGTAGACATGTGTCATCTGCCGATCTGTGGACGCCGGCGCTCCGGAATAGATGTGATCCAGAGCGCGGATCAGCACCGACTCCCATTCCGTGAATGTATTATGTTCACTGAAGACAGGATTTACCTTTATTTGCGAATGATCGTCACCAAAAATAGGTTCTAATTTAGGTTTTTTGGCGATGAATAAATATGTAAGACAAACAATGCTCAGTAGCGCTGGTACTACAAAAACGTATGACATGGGCACCCCTGGAAGATAACGAAATGATATGCAGCAGCTTTATGCGCGAGGGTGTTTGAAAGCAATGAATTTTTGTCATTCATGCGAACTTCGGGAAGGGAAAAATGAAAATTTTTGATTCAAGAAGAAAAAGACATGAAAAAAGCCTCCGCGAGCGGAGGCTTTTTATTTGGAGTGCTGTGTTATGGTGAGGCGTTAGAGTCCCGCATCATCCACCAGTTCCATGCTTCTGGCTGCACGGACTTCGTCCAATCGTTGCACTGGGGTGGTCACCGGCGCATTCTGTATTGATTCCGCATCCGTTTCCACACGTCCGAGTATTTCAATCAGATCATCGACAAAGCCATCCAGGGTTTCCTTGCTTTCCGTTTCCGTGGGCTCGAACATCAAGCATTCCTTGACGATGAGCGGGAAATAGATGGTCGGGGCATAATGTCCCTTGTCCAGCAGGGCCTTGGCGAGATCCAGGGCGCGCACGCCCTTTTCGGACTGCTTCGCGGCCGAGGCCACGAATTCGTGCATGCAGATGCGGTCGTGGGGGATCTCAAGAACATCCTCCAGGCGCTTGCGCAGGTAGTTGGCGGCCAGGACCGCGTTTTCCGAGGCGCGCACGATGCCTTCCCGGCCCAGGCGCAGGATGTAGGCGTAGGCTTTTAAAATGACCCCGAAGTTGCCGTAGAAGGGCGCGATGTAGCCGATGGATTTGGGGTAGTCGTAGTTGAGATAGTACTGTCCGTCCTCAAGTTTGACCACGCGCGAGATGGGCAGGTAGTCCACCAGCCGCTGGCTCACGCCCACGGGACCGGAACCCGGTCCGCCGCCGCCGTGGGGGGTGGCGAAGGTCTTGTGCAGGTTCAGATGCACGACGTCGAAGCCCACGTCGCCGACGCGCATCTTGCCCATGATGGCGTTCAGGTTCGCGCCGTCGTAGTAGAGCAGTCCGTCCACGCCGTGGACCAGCTTGACGATGCGCTCAAGGCCGCACTCGAACAGCCCCAGGGTGTTGGGGCAGGTCATCATGAGGCCAGCGACCTCGTCATCCAGCACCTTTTCCAGTTCGTCGGGGTCGATCATCCCGTTTTTGGATTCGATGGAGATGACATCGTAGCCGGCGATGGCCGCCGAAGCCGGGTTGGTGCCGTGGGCGGAGTCGGGCACGATGATCTTGGTCTTCCTGTTGCCTTTGTCGTTGTGGTAGGCGGCCATGAGCATGACGCCGGTCAGTTCGCCGTGGGCGCCAGCCATGGGCTGCAGGGTGAAGGCGCTCATGCCCGTGATCTCGGCCAGCAGCTGCTCGGTCTCGTACAGCACTTCGAGCGCGCCCTGGGTCATGTGCCCGGCCCCTTTAAGCTGCGGAATGAGCGGGTGCACGGAGGTGAAACCGGGCTGGGCGGCCACGGCCTCGGTGAACTTCGGGTTGTACTTCATGGTGCACGACCCGAGGGGATAGAAATTGCTGTCCACGCTGTAGTTGAGGCGGGAGAGCTTGGTGAAATGACGGATGACGTCTATTTCGGACAGTTCGGGCAGCCTGGGCGGCGTGCCGCGCAGCAGGGCCGACGGGATGGAGGCCATCGGGTCGCCCGTGGGCCCTTTGGGCCACACGCCGGTTCTGCCCTTGGCGGAGTCGGAGAACAGGGTTTTCACAGGGCACCTCCAATCAATTCGGCCAGGATGCCGACGCTCTGCTGGGTGGTTTTTTCGGTGCATGCCACCAGGAGATGGTTGTCCATGCCGGAGTAGTAGCGGCCCAGGGGGAATCCGGGCACGAATTTCGTGTCGATCAGCTTGTCGATGACCTCATAGGCGCGCACGGGAAGCTCCACCGTGAACTCGTTGCCGAAGGGCTCGTTGACCACGCGCACGCCGGGCAACTGCGCCAGGCGCTGGGCCGCGTAATGGGCGCGTTCGATGCTGACGCCGGCAGTTTTCTTCAGCCCCTCGGGGCCGAGCAGGCTGATGTACATGAGCGCCCGCAGGGCGCACAGCGCCTGGTTGGAGCAGATGTTGGACGTGGCCTTCTCGCGGCGGATGTGCTGCTCTCTGGCCTGCAGGGTCAGTACGAAGCCGGTCTTGCCGGTCTTGTCCACGGTGCGCCCGACAATGCGGCCGGGCATCTGGCGGATGAGCTGCTTGGAGCAGGCCATGATGCCCAGGTAAGGTCCGCCGAAACTTAAAGGGAGTCCCAGGCTCTGCCCTTCGGCCACGGCGATGTCCGCGCCCATCTGGCCAGGCGTCTTCAATACGGACTGCATGATCGGGTAGGTCGAGATGATGGAGACGATCTTGTGCTCGCGGGCCGTGGTGAAGAGATCCGTGAAATCCTGGATCGTGCCGAAGAAGTTGGGGTTCTGGACGATGACCGCGGCCGTGTCGTCATTTAAAGCGGCGAGCAGTCCGTCCATGTCCGTGCGGCAATCCTGGTGGGGGATGGTCACCAGGTCGAGCTTCAGGTTGGTGGTGTAGCTGTCGAGCATGACCCGGTAGATGGGGTTGACGCTCTCGGAGATGACGATGCGCGTGCGCTTGGTCTGGCGCACGGCCATCATGATCGCTTCGTACAGGGCCGTGCCGCCGTCGTAGAGGGAGGCGTTGGCGTACTGCAGGTCCAGCAGGCGCGCCACGGCGGTCTGGTATTCGAAGATGGCTTGCAGCATGCCCTGGGAGGCCTCGGCCTGATAGGGCGTGTAGGCGGTGTAGAATTCGCCCCGGCTGCACAGGGCGTCCACGGCGCTGGGGATGTAGTGGTCATAGAACCCGGCACCCAGAAAGGAGGTCAGGTCCGTGTTGTTCTTGGCCGCCGTCTTTTCGAGTTTCTGGCGGACTTCCATTTCGCTCAGGCCCTGGGGAAGGTTCAGTTCCCCGGCCCGGAATTTCTGCGGAATGTCTTCGAACAGGGCTTCCATGCTGTCCACGCCGACGGTGGTCAGCATTTCCCGCTGCTCGGCAGGGGTATGCGGTATGAAGGGCATCGTGCCTCCGGATGCAGTGCTGCATTTCTTCGACCGGAGGCGAGGGTTCAATCTGCACTTGTCTTGAACGTTCGCGCGGAAAAAGGAGCAGCCTGAAACGTACAGGTTATGAAATTCGTGAAAAGACAGCGAGGCTGTTCAAAAAGGTTTGCGTGCAATGCGTATGTGCCCAGTATGGGTATTCATGCCCAGAATGGTCAAGGAAAAGGCTGGGCCGAAGCGTATCCGTATTCATACGTAAGGCCCGAGCTTTTTCGAAGCAATGCGGCAATCGATTCTGGCAGCCTGTTAATGGGCTTCGGCCGCGCACAGGGCAGCGTAGGCGTCAGCGTCGAGAAGCCCCTCGGGCGCGGCGCTCAGTTTGACCTTGAACAGCCAGCCTGCGCCGAATGCGTCCTTGTTGACCAGTTCCGGCGCATTTTCCAATGCGGCATTGACCTCGACGATATCACCGCTGACCGGAGAATAAATTTCGCTGGCAGCCTTGACCGATTCCACGGTACCGATTTCCGTCCCGGCCACGGCTTCATCACCGGGTTGGGGCAGTTCGACGAAAGTCAGGT
The DNA here is from genome assembly GCA_964201165.1 of Desulfomicrobium sp. Taxonomy (GTDB): domain Bacteria; phylum Desulfobacterota; class Desulfovibrionia; order Desulfovibrionales; family Desulfomicrobiaceae; genus Desulfomicrobium. Next base: position 58 of record CAXNFJ010000265.1, on the reverse strand, counting down.
CTCCGAGTTGGTCCTGGGCAAAATGGGTGATGCCCACAACGGCCTCGTCGCCTTCGAT
>CAXNFJ010000264.1:0-4075 GCA_964201165.1 Desulfomicrobium sp. | reverse complement strand
TTCGCCGTCCAGGCGGCCTTGTCCGCTATCTGGAAGCGCTGGATCAGCTCGTTGGCCAGGAGATCCTTGGCGATGTGTTCAATCTGGTCCTGACGCAAGTCCCCCGTGATCAGATACTGGGTGGAGGTGTAGACCGCGATCTTCATGTCCCGGTCACCGAGCACGGTGCGCAGGGTTTCGCGGGCGGTGCGGCCTTCGTTGTCCGTCACGCCGGGGCGGAAGCCGACCTCGATGATCCAGTCGAAATCCGTGGCCGCAGGCGTCGTGTGCGCCGTATGCAGGACCGGGTCGTGCAGAGCGCCGGCCTCTATGGCCTGGCCGATCTGCGCCTCGGTCAGTCCGTCGACGGTATAGACCCGGATGATCCGGACCTGGTCCACGGTCAGGCCGAGTTCGCTCTTGATCTTGTGGGCGGTCTTGTTGCCCTGGGTATCGGTAACTGCCTTGCGCAGAGCCACTTCGACTCGGATCGGCATGCTGTTCTCCTAAGGTGATGCTTATGGTTCTGGGTGCGTATTGGTTTGCAGGTGCACAATGGCGTTTCCGCCCTGGGCTTTGGCCTGATAATTGGCTTTGTCGCAGCGTTCAAGCAGGGAATTGGCGGTGTCCATCGGTTCAAGCAGACTCATGCCGATGCTCAAGGTGACCTGGCCGTTATGCAGGATGCTGAATTCCTTTTGAATCCGTTGCGCAATGGTCAGCAGCGTGGCGGTCGTCGAACTGCTGGCGATGACGACGAATTCATCCCCGCCAAAGCGACAAGGGAAGTCGAGTCCTTTGCGCAGCACGCTCCGCAGGAGTTGGCCCAACTCTTTAAGTGCCTTGTCGCCGCCGTGGTGGCCGTGGGTGTCGTTGAATTGTTTGAATTTGTCGATGTCGAAAAAAATGAGTCCAAGCTCGGACCCGGTGCGGCGGCATCTGGACAACTCCCGGTCGAGCAGGGGCAGAAGGTGATGGCGATTGAAAATCTGGGTCAGGGCGTCGAAAAGAGCCTGGTCCCTGATTTTGCGTTCCAGCCTGCGGATGGTCGATATGTTGCGGCCGACAATGAGGCCGTAGTCAACTCCGAAGGAAAGGCGGGAAAAGACCAATTCCAGCTGCAGGTGCTCATCATCCAGGACAATCTGCACTTCCACGGCCGTCGTGCTTTGCTCCAGAGAATCCATGTCCCAGGCTTCTTCCTGTTCGTGTATGGGCAGGGTGAGCTGAAAAAGATTCCGGCCGGTCAGAAATGCGCCATGACGGCCGGATGCGAAGGTGATGAGCCCCTTTTTGTCCGTGGTCATGACCAGATCCTGCATGGAAGAGAGCAGGTTGTTCAAAAAATCCCGCTGATGCAGGGCCTCGAATTCCAGTATCCGGATTTCGGTCAGATCCTGGACCAGGGTCAGGATGCCGGCCTGGGCGCCGTGGTGGATCTTATAGCTGGACAGGGCGTAGGGCGGAGTTGCCGCGTCGTTCCCCACGCCAAGGGGGCAGTGGATGGCGCAATGGCTGATCTGGGCCGGATCGTGCAGGAAAGTGTGCCAGCGCTGCAAAGCCAGACGGGATTGTCTGGGTTCTTTCTCCATGAACAACCGCTTTTCCAGTTGTCCAGCCCCTTGCAAAAAACGGGTGAAGGTTGGATTGGCGCGCAAAATCCGCCCATCCTCATCCAGCAGGGCGACTCCGGTGGGCAGGATGTCGAGAAGTTCAGCCTTGATCTCAAGCTGTCCGACGGTGCTCATCTGCCGCCAGACACTGCGGCCGAGCAGTCGGGCGTAAAGAGCCACTTCCGCCTTGGTCCAGCTCGACTCCTGGGTATCGGACAGGCGCAGTTCTCCGACGATGGCGTCTCCCGAATCCAAAGAGAAAACAAGCCCGGCAGGACCTTTGAAGTCTTTGAGCGAGGGCGCGAGGCTTGGTTTGCCCACGCCCTCGTCATCAAGACAAAACCGTTCCCAGTGCCTGTTCGAGGCGGATTGAAGAATGATTTCCGCCTTGCGGCAATGCCAGTTCCAGCGCAGGTGCCGGCCGATGCAGGCGGCGATGGCCGCAGTGCCGCCGGTCAGTCCCTCCACTTCCATGGCCTGATAATGAAAGTCCTGGATGGATTGCAGGGAGTGGGAATAGAGCCGGTTTTCGGGCGCAAGCTCCGTGATGTTCATGGCCGAAGACAGTTCTGCAAAAAGAGTCGTGCAGCGTTGGCGCAGACCTTCCAGCCCTTCTTCGGGCAGGGCATGCGCCTTGGTTAGGAGAAATCCCAGCTGGTTGAGACTGTCCGGGGAAGGGTCGGAGCGGAATTCGACCTCGGCCCAACGGGTGCCGAAAATGACGGCTTGGGTCAGGGGCGGGTAGTCGAAAACGTGTTCCAGATCGTGATGCGCGGTGATGGCGGAGATCATCGGCTCCGGGAAATTCCATTCCGTGAGCAGTTCGGCCGTAAGGGCGGAATGATCTGCGGGGATATGTTCCTGCCAGGACATGAACGTCGGCCCGGTGTTGACGAAATCCGGCTGTTTGAGACGGGGCAGAATATGTTCCGGAAAAGTGGCGGCGTACAGGAGCAGGGACAGGTCCTTGACGAGTGCGCAGATATAGGCGGTTTCCGCTTCCTTGGGTGCCAGGCGCTGGGCGACAAGTTCCGCGCCCAGGGCGGCCCAGATGATGATCCGCCAATTGGCGTAGGTGTCGAAACCGCTCTTTTCCAGGATCGCGTTCAGGTTCTTCTGCAGGGACAAGGACAGGGCGATGCGCAGAATTTCATTGTTTCCCAGGATGAAAGCCGCCCGTTGCAGGTCGGAGACCTTGCTGGCTTGCCCGTAGTAGGGCGAATTGACCAAGGAGAGTATGGCCGTGGCCAGGGCGGGATCAACTTTGAGGATGGACGCGATGACTCCGAAATTGGGTTCCGATTTGACCGCTTCTTGGAGGAGTTGAGCCGTGGCGGGAGAAAAGGTCGCTTTCAGACTTGCACGTAACGAGGTTGCGAAATTGCGAGGGAGAAGGCGATCCTGGTGCTGCATGGTTATTTATCCCTTGTCAGAACAAAGTCGATCATGGCTCCAAGCAAGTTTTTTTCCAGGCATTCCGGGAGCACGGCCAAGGCCTGTCCCGCGAGCGTTAAGTACGATTTAGCCGCGCCCCGCGTTTTTTCGGCAAAGCCCTGACCTGCGATATCCGCAATGATGCAGTCCTGCCGCGCGGCGGACAGGTGGGCGTCAGCCAGTTCCAGGGTGATGGTCCGCCGCAGGTCTTCGGGCAGGGATTCGAGGTACAGGAGCAGAGGCAGGGTGAATTTGCCCTCGCGCAGGTCCCCGCCCAGGGGCTTGCCCGAAGTGTCGGCCCGCGAGGTATAGTCGAGCGCGTCGTCCACGAGCTGGAAAGCGATACCCAGATTCAGGCCAAAAGCCCTGGCCCCAGACCGGACACGCTCCGAACCCTCGGTGGCGATGACGCCGAACTCGCAGGCCGATTGGATCAGATATGCGGTCTTGCCGGTGATGATCTCGATATACTCGCTCCGGCTGATACCCGCGTTGCGGATGGCCGCGATCTCCATGATTTCCCCGGTGGCCGTCTGCATGATGGCCCGGGAGATACACGAGGTCAGGGCCGGGTTGCCTGTGCGGGCCACGATTTCGTTGGCCAGGGCCAGGAGCACGTCACCGGCCAGGATGGTCGGGGTGAGGCCGAAACGGGTATGGGCGGCCGGCTTGCCTCTGCGCAGGTCAGCATTGTCCAGAATATCGTCGTGCATGAGGGTGGCCGAATGCAGAAATTCCAGGGAGCTGGCCAGGGTGTGCAGATTGTCGCCGCGAAAATCCAGGGCCCGGGCAAAAAGAATTGTGAGCATGGGCCGCAGGCGCTTGCCTCCGGCGTCCATGACGTGTTCGGCGACAGGCTTCACCAGCGCGGGCAACGCGTTTATTTCCTTTTGGATGGCGGCGTTGATGACCGGAAGCTCTTTGAGGAAGGCGATTTTCAGTTGGGCAAAGGCATCATTCATGAAAGATCCCGAAAAGTTTGCAGCATGTTGAGAGCGGCCTGGCCATGTGACCCCATATCCAGACTGAATTCGTTGACGTAGGCGGCA
>CAXNFJ010000263.1:0-4096 GCA_964201165.1 Desulfomicrobium sp. | reverse complement strand
GGTCTTGCCGCATCCGGAAGGACCAAGGATGGTCAGGAATTCACCACGGTACACGTCCAGGGACACATCCTTCAAGGCGTGCTGGCCATCATATATTTTGGTCACGTTCTGCAACGTGACCACTGGCAAAGGCGTGCTCTGCGCTGAGCCGGGCTCTGCGTGGGCGGAATCGTTCATGGCCCCTCCATGCGTGAAATACTACCGGCGCGCGGACATGGCGACACCTTTCAGCAAGCGCTTTTTTTTGGAGAAGATAGGATGCCGAGTCAAGGATAATCTTCACTTTTTTGTGCATGAGCTTGAGGAAGAGGAGACTTCTGGCGTACACTCCGAAATCATGGCAGAAAGCGCTCACGCCAGACAGTCCAGTATCCGGAGCGGCAACACCGCGCGGATATGGGAAGGTTGGGAAATATGAACAAAATTCGGTTCCGGCGCGGATGCGCTTGCCCACTCGCCTGGGCATGACCTGAATGCCTACATCAATGTCAGGAGATCATATGGTTACACCGTTGCCCACTCCCGAAGAAATGGCCCATTGGGACCGGCTGACGATCGAGGAATTCGGACTATCCGGAAAAATCCTCATGGAAAACGCAAGCAGGGCGGCCCTGTATGCCCTCACGAAGGAATTCGGACCCGTGCGCGACATCACGGCCATGGTCTTTGCCGGTCCAGGCAACAACGGCGGGGACGCCTTTGCCCTGGCCCGGCACCTGGTCAACCTGGGGGCGAAGGTGCTCGTTCTGCATGCCAAACACATGGCCGAATACACACACGACTCCGCCTACCACCTGAAGCTGGCCATGGACATGGGCGTTCCCTGCTCCTACCTGCCCGAATACGAGTTGGACGCCCTGCCCAAAATCGACCTGGTCGTGGACGGACTGCTCGGCACCGGCTTCCAGGGTGAACTGCGCCCACAGATCCAAAACTGGATCAAGTCCATCAACAAGGTGGGCAAGGACTCGTACGTCCTGTCCCTGGATATCCCTTCGGGTCTCAATGGCACCACAGGCGAACCCATGCCCGTGGCGGTCAAGGCCAACCTGACGGTGACCTTCGAGGAGGCCAAACTCGGACTCTTCCTGCCCCCGGCCCAAGGCCACATCGGCAAGCTGGTCACGGCCAAAATCGGCATTCCGCGACACATCAAGGACCACAACCCCACAAGCCACGTCGCCCTGGGGCAGGGCCTGGCAAACCTGCTGCCCGAGCCCAGCACGACCATGCACAAGGGGGACGTCGGGCACCTTCTGGTCCTGGGCGGTTCCCCCGGACTGACCGGCGCGCCAATGCTCGCGGCCCGAGCTGCATGCCGGTCCGGCGCGGGACTGGTCAGCATCGCCTGCCCCAAGCAGCTGACCTCCTTCTACGGCAACTTCCCCGAGGTCATGACCCTCGGACTCGGGACCGGAGAGCACTGGAACGGCGAATGCTTTGATTCCCTGCGTGAACATCTGCCCCGGTTCTCGGCCGTTGTCTTTGGGCCTGGCCTGGGCCGTACGGCGGGCGCCGCCGCATTTCTGGAGCGTTACCTGGCCGAAGCGCATCAAAAGACCCTCTACGATGCCGACGCCCTCTTTCTGCTGGCCCGGCGTCCGGATCTGCTTGAACTCCTGGGGCCAAACGCGGTGCTCACCCCTCATCCCGGCGAGATGTCCAACTTCTTCGCGGTCACGGCAGGGGAAATCAACCTGGCCAGGGCCCGCTATGCCCGGAAATTCTCTTTCGGACACCGGGTCAATCTGGTTTTGAAAGGCGCCGCGACGATCGTCGCCGGACTCGAGGACCCCATCGCCATTTCTCCCTTCTGCGCGCCGAACCTGGCCATCGCCGGATCGGGCGACGTCCTCTCCGGTGTCATCGGAAGCCTCATGGCCCAAGGCTACCCGCCATTGACCGCTGCCCGGATCGGCGTGTATTGGCACGGGTATACGGGCACCCTGCTCGCTACGGATTTTCCGTACCGGGGCAACACCCCCCTCGAAATAGCCGATCATCTGCCAACAGCCCTGAAGGAGTGGAAAAAATGCGCACAGCTCAAGATATCATGACCACCGAGGTCATCACCATCAGCCCCGAAGCCGACATCACCGAGGCCGTGAAGGTGCTGCTGGACAAAGGCGTCAACGGATTGCCCGTGATTGACGACACGGGCCTGCTGGTTGGCATCATCTGCCAAAGCGACTTGGTCCGCATGCAGAAAACCCTGCCCATTCCCTCTCTCTTCACATTGCTTGACGGCTTCGTGCCCCTGTCCTCCTCGGCCCTGCTGGAAGCCGAGGTGAAACGCATCGCGGCGTCCAAGGTGTCCGACGCCATGAGCAAAAAGGTGGTCACCGTCGCGCCGGACATGACCATCGACGAAATCGCGGCCCTCATGGTCGACAAGAAATTCCACACCCTGCCGGTCACGGACAAGGGTCTGCTCGTGGGCGTGGTCGGCATGAAAGACATCATCAAGACCCTGATCCCCCATCCATGATCCTCATCCTGCCTTCTCTTGAAGCCACGGTCGCCCTGGCCCGGGCCTTCGCATTCTGCATCGACGGGAGTCCAACGCTCCCGGCGGTGCTCATGCGCGGCCAGCTGGGAGCCGGCAAAACGACCTTTGTGCGCGAGCTGGTTCAGGCCCTGCCCGGGAGCGAAAACGCCGAGGTCAGCAGTCCGAGCTTCAATCTGCTCAATCTGTATCCCACGAATCCACCCGTGGGGCATTTCGACCTCTACCGCACCTCGGGCCAGGGCTTTGGAGCCGACCTGGAAGAAACTCTCCTCGCGCCGGACCACTTCTGTCTGCTGGAATGGGCCGAATATCTGCCCAAAGACTCTTTTCCGGAGACATATATAGAGATGGTCTGGACTGTAGAGGAGGAAACGCGCTCCGTCGAACTCACGGCCCACGGCCCCGAGGCGCAGACCCTTCTGACCTGCGTCATTCAAGTATTCAGCATATAGCCGGAAAACACCTTCGTGTCCCAAAAACGCCCTCTCGCCGAATCCCTGCGGCCCGAATCTCTCGACGACTTCATCGGCCAAAGCCATTTCCGCCAGCGCCTGCGCACCCTGATGCAGTCCAAGGATCTGCCGAGCCTGCTCCTCTTCGGCCCTCCGGGCTGCGGCAAATCGACCGTGGCCCTGCTCCTGGCCCAGCATGCGGGCAAACCTTTCGTCCGGGTCAGCGCCCCTGAAGTAGGCATCACGGCCCTGCGCAAGCAGATTCAGGACAAGGAAATTCTCATCCTGGACGAGTTGCACCGCTATTCCAAGGCCCAGCAGGACTTTTTTCTGCCGCTGCTGGAAACCGGAGAACTGACCCTCATCGCCACGACCACGGAAAACCCGTCCTTCAGCGTAACCCGTCAACTCCTCTCCCGGCTGCATGTGCTGCGATTGCGCTCTCTGGCCATGATGGAACTGGTGGACGTGGGCAAACGCGGCATGGAAAAGCTTGGCACGCTCATTCCGGAAAAAAGCCTGGAACTGCTGGCCACCCTCTCGGGCGGGGACGCAAGGACCATGCTCAATCTTGTGGAATTCGCGGCCGGACTGGAGGGAAAGGATCTCGAACCGGAGCAGCTCAAGACCAGACTGCCGGAAATCGTGCTGCGGGGGGATCGGGAAGGCGACTCCCATTACGAACTGGCTTCGGCGCTCATCAAATCAATTCGGGGCTCGGACCCGGACGCGGCCCTCTATTATATGGCTTGCCTGGTGGAAACCGGCGAGGACCCTCGCTTCATCTGTCGCAGACTGATCCTTTCGGCGGCCGAGGACGTGGGCCTGGGCGACCCCATGGCCATGCCCCTGGCCGTGGCCTGCGAACAGGCCGTGGAGCGCATCGGCATGCCCGAGGGCTGGATTCCCATGGCCGAAACGACCGTGTACCTGGCCCTGGCTCCCAAAAGCAATTCGGCCTACGCCGGGTATCTTTCGGCCCTGAAGGAAATCCGCACCAACGGCCCTCGCCCCGTGCCCCTGCATCTGCGCAACGCCTCCACCAGCCTGCAGAAGGACTGGGGCTACGGCCAGGGCTACAAATATCCCCACGCCTACCCCGAAGCCTGGGTCGAACAGGAATATCTGCCGCCGG
>CAXNFJ010000262.1:0-4107 GCA_964201165.1 Desulfomicrobium sp. | reverse complement strand
GCTGCTCACGACGGCTGCGGATCATCTCGATGACGCCGCAGCGCAGTTGCTCCGGGGAGGCGAAATCCTTCTCGCTTATGGGCCGCAAGCGGTCGGCCAGCTCGAATTCGGTGCGGGCGAAAAACCAGCGGGAAAAATCATTATGCCTGGAATGACGGATGAGCACCTCCGCAGGGACGGTCTTCAGCCGTTCCTCCAAAGTGTGGATGTTACCGGCCCGGGCGATCTCCTGCCCATCCTGGCTCCGAAAGATGAAGTCTCCGAATCCCAGTCGCTCCAGCACGAAGCGTCGCACATCCGCAAGCAGCGTGGCCGAGTTCTTGTCCACAAAGGTGGCCGGAATCCGCTCGGCGCGCCGGGCATTCTCGGGTTCGTTGCTCATGAGCAGCAGCGGAATATCAAACCGTCGCCGCTTGATGGTGGACAAGAGCTCCACTCCGGCCCCGGGATCAAGCTCCCCGCCATGCGGAAAGCGCACATCGGACAGAACGCTCAGCACGTAGGGCTCAAACTTCTCGAACAGGGCCAAGGCATCCTCATAGTTGCTGGCCAGAAGAATCTTGGGCCGACAGCGCATGGTCAGCAGGCGGTGTTCCTGATTGAGGCCCTCGCGGATGACGTCCTGGGTCTGGACCACCAGCTCGCGATACAGGATGGGCAGGAGGCTGGATTGGTAGCGAGGGGAATCCTCGACCACGATGATGACACGGATGCCGACACTCTTGGTGTCGAAACCCACATTCATGGCATCCTCGGCGTTCTTGACCAGGGCGACCAGAAGATCGGCGTTGCCGGTCCACACAAACTGCCGGTCAATGCCCTCGGCCGGGCTTTCCCCCGGCAAAAAAACCTCACGGTGCGTCAAGAGATAGACCGGGATGCCCAGGTTCAGATCCTTGATGCGCTGTCCCAGGGTCACGGCCTCGCGCTCGGCCAGTTGCGGCATGAGGATAATGAGCTCGAACGGGCGCTGCGCCAGGAAGGCCAGGGCCTCCTCGGCGCTGGAGGCCCAGGTCAACCGGGGCGGGCGGCTTAGGTTCAGGCCCTGGTATTCGGACACGATGCGCTCGGAAAGCTTGCAGTCCTCCTCCATGACCCAGGCATCGTAAGCCGTGGACACGAGCAAAATATTCTGGACTTTCCTGGCCATGAGGTCATGAAATTTTCGGAATTCCGAATCCTGGGCCACAAGTTGCAAAGCGGGTTTGAGGGACATGCATGTCTCCGGTGCAAAATCGGTGATGTGAATGAAGGAGCCTACGCAATGAGCCCGCCATTAGGCAACGCGGACGAGAGCAAAAAAACGGCATTGTCCGCGAGCCTGCGTTTACGAAAACGTATTTGTTGAAATACTGGGACTGATGCAGCAGAAAATTTACAACAATGTCAAAACACGGGGCTGCTTATGAAATTTACCGGCTATGACCTTGGGCCCTTTCATGATGAAATGTTCTCGGCCCCGGGGGTACCCCGCGACGGAACGCGGCTTCTTGTGAATAAAATCGAATCCCTGCCCGAAGGCGAACTGCTCCGGCGGCAGCAACAGGCCGAGCAGGCCCTCTACGACCTTGGCATCACCTTTACTGTATATGGCCACGAACAGGGCACGGAAAAGATATTTCCCTTTGACGTGGTGCCCCGGGTCATTGAGGCCAAGGACTGGGACCACATCGAGATTGGCCTCAAGCAACGCATTTTCGCCCTGAATCTTTTTCTGGACGACATCTACCACGACCAGAAAATCATACGAGACGGCGTCATCCCGCGCGAAATCATCGAGACGGCTGAGGGCTTTCTCCCGGCCTGCATGGGCATAAACCCGCCCCACGGAGTCTGGTGCCACGTCACGGGCACGGACCTGGTGCGCGACGAAAAAGGAACCTTTTTCGTTCTGGAGGACAATCTGCGCTGCCCCTCCGGCGTGTCCTACGTGCTGGCCAACCGCAGCCTCATGAAGCGGACCCTGCCCGAGGTCTTCGCGGCCTCGCGGGTCCGCCCGGTGGACGACTATCCGGCCAAGCTCCTCAACCTCCTGCTGCGCATGGCCCCCAAGAGCGACACCCAGCCCTGCGTGGCCCTGCTCACCCCCGGCATCTACAACTCGGCCTATTACGAACATTCCTTCCTCGCCCTGCAAACCGGCATCGAGCTCGTTCAAAATCAGGATTTGGTCGTGGAGGATAATTTTGTCTACATGCGCACGACCAAGGGCCTTAAAAAAGTGGATGTCATCTATCGCCGCCTGAACGACGATTACCTCGACCCCCTGGTCTTCAGGCCGGAGTCGCTTTTGGGCGTGCCGGGCATCATGGGCGCCTACCGCGCGGGCAATGTCTGCCTCGCCAACGCGCCAGGCACAGGAGTGGCCGACGACAAGGTCGTCTATGCCTATGTGCCGGAAATCATCCGTTACTACCTGGGCGAAGAGGCGTTCCTCCCCAGCGTGCCGACCTATCTGTGCTGGCGTGACGAGGATCGAGCCTTTGTGCTGGACAATCTTGAGACCATGGTCGTCAAAGCGGCCAACGAATCCGGCGGATATGGAATGCTGGTCGGCCCGGCATCCACCAAGGCCGAACGGGCGGATTTTGCCGGACGCATCAAGGCCAGGCCGCGCAACTACATCGCCCAGCCCGCGCTCATGCTCTCCCGCGCCCCGGTCATCGTCGATGACCATTTCGAAGGCCGGCATGTGGATCTGCGCCCCTACATCCTCCATGGCGGCGACGTGCAGGTCATCCCCGGCGGCCTGACCCGGGTGGCCCTCAAGAAAGGATCGCTCGTGGTCAATTCCTCCCAGGGCGGAGGCAGCAAGGACACATGGGTTCTCAAACACTAACCAAAGGGACACGCCCATGCTTTCACGCGTAGCAAGCGCCATCTATTGGATGAGCAGATATCTGGAGCGGGCCGGGAACCTGGCCCGCGTGGTCGAGGTCAACTGGCATCTGACCCTCGACCTGCCGGGATCCGGCGCCACGGAATGGCGGTCCCTGATCGAGGCCAGCGGCGACCAGGCCCTGTTCGAGGAACATTACGGGGAATACGACGCCGCCACGGTCATCACCTTCCTGAGCTTCGACCGGGACTACCCCAATTCCATCGCGTCCTGCCTGTGGGCGGCGCGCGAAAATGCCCGGGCCATCCGCGAAGTCATCCCGTACGAGATGTGGAACTACATCAATATGTTCTACCACCTCGTCCACGAGGCCTCGACCCGGCCGCTGCCTGTGGTCGAAAATCCATTCACATTCTGTCAGGAAGTCAAAATGCGCGACTTCGTCCTGGGGGGGATCGCCGCCAACGCCATGATCGAAGACGAGGCGTGGCATTTTGCGAGACTTGGCCGCCTGCTGGAACGTTGCGACAAGACCTCACGCATCCTCGATGTCGGCTTCCAGCAGCTCCTGAATGAAAAAGGCGATATGTTTCAGTCCTTTGATTCCATCCATTGGACAGCGTTGCTGCGGGCCACAAGCGCCCTCAATGCCTTTCGCCGCTGCCGGGGGCGCATATCCCCCGAAAAGGTGGCTGGCTTTCTGCTTTTCGACCACGAATTCTCACGTTCCATCCTGCACGGCCTCACTCGCACCCAGGCCTCCCTGCATGCCATCACCGGCACAAAATTGAATCTTTTCACCCGAGAGAGCGAGCGTCTCTTGGGACAACTCTGTGCGGACCTTTCCTACTTGACCATTGAAGATGTTTTCGCACAGGGTCTACATCGTTTCACGGACCGCTTGCAAACCCGCATGAACGCGATCGATTCCCGTTTGGGACATGAATTTTTCGGTTATCCTGCCAACGGGCCGGAACTAAGGATGGAACAATGACCTTTTGTCTCGGCATCACGGTGGAAGACGGCCTGGTCGGTCTGGCGGACACCCGCATCACGGCCGGCAATGAAATGACCACAGCGCATAAACTCAGCACCTATGAGACCCAAAGCGGGGCGGTCTTCTTCATGACCTCCGGCCTGCGCTCCTTACGGGACAAGGTGGCCACCTACTTCGAGGAAGCCCTGGAATCCGGACCGCCTCCGGACAAGCTCTACAAGGCCGTGAACCTCTTTGCCGACCTCATCCGGCGCGTGGCCAAGGAAGACAA
>CAXNFJ010000261.1:0-4109 GCA_964201165.1 Desulfomicrobium sp. | reverse complement strand
AGGCTCAAACAGATCGCAGATCAAGCATTCTCTCTTGCGGGCTTTCATTTAACGGCAGTTCCCACACGACCCCCCTTACCTCTTCCGAATCTGCCTCTTATCCCCAATACGCATGGTGATCTTTTCCTTGTCCAGATATTCGAGCACCGGAATGGCGAATTTGCGGGTCAAGGCGGTGATGTCGCGAAAATCCTGGGGGCCCATTTCCTGGTTCGCGGTAAAAAACTCCCGCACCCGGCCCACTAGATCGTCCATGGCCATTTTGGCATAGTAGAACTCTTCGCTGACCTTGATGAGCACACCCTCTTCCATGAGAAGCCGATACATCTGCGCCACATCCTTGGCGGCCAGACCGTTCTCTTCCAGGAACGCCTTGGTGGTGGGCGGCATGAAGCCCCCCTGCGTGTAGGCCGTCTCCATCAGCGTGCGCAGGCCCGACTGGTCCGAGGCCAGGGAGACCACGTGCCCTGGCAGGCGCAGGATGTCGGCTTCGAGCAGCACCTGGCCGGATTTGACCAGCCGCTCAATCAAGAAATGAACCAGCTTGGGGTGCACCCCCCGCCCGAAGCCCGAGGTCAGCTCGGCCCGGGATAAGCCCTGGCGCATGGGTTCGCGGCGATGATACTCGCCCAGATATTCCAGGCATTCCCCGGCCAGGCCGTCAAGCACATCCGCGCCAACGAAACGCTTGTCCTCGCGGTCGAACTGGAAGGCCAGCTGTTTGCCGCCCAGGAGCTGCAGGGTCTTGTCCAGGAGCTTGGATTCCATGTCCGTCATGATGCGCAGCTCGGCCACGGTCAGGCCGCCGCGCCCGGCCAGGCGCAGCTGGGCCAGCAGAAGCTCCTCGCCGGACATGGACCCAAGAATGCTCAAGGTCTCCATATCCTTGGAATGGCGGCGAACCTTGCGGCCGAGCGGGTTGATGATGCGGCCGCCGGCCACAGTCTGCAGGGGCGAAAAGGAGCGCACGATGCAACGATCCCCGAACACCCCGGGCAGAGGGCGCGGAAAGCGAACCTGACAGACCGCCGTTTCACCCGGTTCGAGCTTGTCGCGGTCGAGGAAAAAGAGCTTGGCCAGAATCTCGCGCGAACCATGATGAAAATGCACTTCCGTGCGGTGTTTTAGTGGGTTGGGCGACGATGACAGGCAGGTCATCTCCACATCCCAGACCAGGGACGGAAAAAGGGTCTGGGGATGGGCCAGCACCTCGCCGCGCTCAAGCTCCGCCACCTCCAGGCCATAGAGATTGACGGCTGTGCGCTCGCCGGCATGGGCCGTTTCCGAAGCCGTCCCGTGCACCTGTAGGCCGCGCACCTTGGAGCGATGCCCCGACGGAACGATCTCGATCTCCTCGCCCAGGTGCAAAGAGCCGGAAATGGAGGTGCCGGTCACCACTGTGCCGTGGCCCTTCATGGTGAAGACGCGGTCCACGGGAAGACGGAACAGATCCGATCGACGATCCGGGGCAAAGGTCGAGGACAGTTCGGTGATGTGACTTTTCAACTCGTCCAGGCCTGCCCCCGTATGGGCCGACACCGGGATGATGGGCGAGCCGTCCAGAAACGATCCGGCCAGATAGGTCTGCACTTCCTCGCGCACCAGCTCAAGCCACTCCTCCTCGACCATGTCCGTCTTGGTCAGGGCCACCAGGCCGGCCCGAATGCCCAGAAGAGAACAGATCTCCAGATGCTCGCGGGTCTGGGGCATGATCCCCTCGTCAGCCGCGACCACGAGCAGCACGAAATCTATTCCGGCGGCCCCGGCGACCATGTTCTTCACGAAGCGCTCGTGACCCGGCACGTCGATGATACCGAGCCGAATCTGCGGGGTCAGGTCCAGGTAGGCGAAACCCAGCTCAATGGTGATGCCGCGCTTCTGCTCCTCGGCCAACCGATCGCAGTTGATGCCGGTCAGGGCCTTGATGAGGCTCGTCTTGCCGTGGTCGATGTGACCCGCTGTTCCCATGATGACAGGCATGCGAAACTCCTAGCTGACTGTTGAGAAATTCAAAATTCGCAGGTCGTTCAAAAATGGTGAGATGCAAGGAAGCGAAAAAATCCAGGCCGCGCGGTGTATCAGGCATACATAAGCGGTCTGGATTTTTTCGCTGACGCAGCAGATTGCCATTTTGGGGCGGCCTGCTAGCTGCGATAAAATGCGTTGTAGGCCTGCACCGTGGCCAGGAGGTCGGCCTTGGAGCTGATCTCGAAGGGACTGTGCATGGACAGGACTCCAGGGCCGAAATCAATGATCTCCATGCCGTAGACTGCAAGCTCCTTGGCCACCGTGCCGCCGCCGCCCTCGTCCACCTTGCCCATCTCGGCCATCTGCCAGGGGATGTTTTCGGCCGCCAAGAGCGCGCGAAACCAGGCCACGTATTCGCAATCGGCCTCGCTGGCCCCGTACTTGCCGCCATGGCCGGTGAACTTGGAAAAGACAGGGCCAAAGCCCAGTAGGGAGGCGTTGTATTTGTCGTGCACGTCCTGATAATCAGGGTCCATGGGGCAGTGCACGTCGGCGGACACGGCCTTGGTGCGGCCCAAGACGTGCCGTAGGCGGGTGGCAGGTTCCCAGGATTCCAGAATGTCGGCCAGGGCGTACTCCATGAAGCGGGACTTGGCGCCCGTGGCACCGTCGGACCCGATCTCCTCCTTGTCCCACAGGAGCAGAATCTGGGTATGCTCTCCGGCTGGCGCGGCCATGAAGGCCTTGAAGGCCGCGAACACGCACAGGCGGTCGTCCTGGCCGTACCCGCCGAGCAGGGCGCGATCCAGGCCCACGAACCGGGCCTTGCCCGCAGGAACGATCTGCAGCTCGGCGCTGTAGAGATCCTCCTCGCGGATGGCGTAACGCTCAAAAAGAAGCTCCAGTACCCGCTGCCGGACCTTGGCCTCCTCGTCGGTCACGGCCGGTTCGTGGCCGATGGCGATGTTGAGCTTCTCGGCCACGAAGGCCTTCTCCACGGTCTCCTCGCGCTGCTTGCGGGCCAGATGCGGCAGCAGATCCAGGACCGTGAAGACGGGATCGGACTCGGACTCGCCGATGCAGACCGGGATGACCCGCCCGTCCATATCGACGATGGTCCCGTGCAGGGCCAGGGGCCGGGCCAGCCACTGATATTTCTTGAGGCCGCCGTAATAGTGGGTCTTCATCAGCGCGACCTGACATTCCTCATGCAGCGGATGCTGCTTCAGATCCAGATGCGGGGTGTCGGCATGGGCCGTGATCAGGCGAAGGCCCTCCGCCAGAGGCTTTCTGCCCCGCCGGGCCAGCAACACCGCCTTGGAACGAAAGGGCAGCATGACCAGATCCTGACGCAAATCGCCTGAAAACCCGGAGGCCCCGGCCTGCTCCACCACCCAGGCGATGGTTTCGCGCTCGGTCTTGCACTGCGTCAAAAAACTCAAAAATTCAGCGGCCAGCGCGTCCATCCCGGCCCGCTCCTCGCTGGAAGCATAGCGTTCCCAGCAGCTTGCGGCCTTGTGTTTCAATGCCTCATCCATCGCACACTCCTCGTCAGCCCGGATATAACTCCCAAAAACGAAAAAAAGGGAGCGGAATCGCTTCCAGCTCCCCAAGAATTCGAGGACAATCCAATATCAATCCATCTTGTCGAAAAACTCTTTTTCCGCTCCGCACTTCGGGCAGACCCAATCCTCCGGCAAATCCTCGAAAGCCGTCCCCGCCGGGATATTGTTTTCCGCATCGCCTTCCGCCGGATCATACACATAGCCGCACGGGCATTCCCATCGTTCCATGGCCATAGTCGCCTCCACAAAATTTGAGGTGAACGGGTCTACTCGTCAATGCCTAGTTTTTATTCTTCAAAGCCTTGGCCAGGGCGCTGCCCATGGAACCCATGTCGCTGACCGCGGCCTGAGGCTTGTATCCCTTCCAATCCGAAACTTCCTCTTTCTTGCCGGTGCCCAGACTGATCTTGCGCTCACGAGTGTTCACGCTCTCGATGCTGACCACCACGGTGTCGCCCACGCTGAGCTTGTCGTATTTGACGTCGCCTTCAGCCCTGGCCATCACCGATTGGGGCAGAAGCCCGGTCACGCCCGGCTCCAAGGAAATGAACAGGCCGAACTGCTGGCGTTTCTCCA
>CAXNFJ010000260.1:0-4113 GCA_964201165.1 Desulfomicrobium sp. | reverse complement strand
CAAATTGCTGGGGCACGTTTTTCGACCAGATGTTCGGGTGGTACAGGCTTGTGCCTGACGGACCGTTTTTAGAGTTTTTCAGGACTGACCAAATAAGATCGATTGGCGTACACAGCAAAGGGAGTGTCTTCGGGCGCTCCCTTTGCTGTTGTCGGGCGCACTGATGAACGGGTATGAAGTTGAAAACGAGCTCTTCAGATCTTCAGCAGGGAGGACAAATGGCATATTCCGCGATTGTGGAAATCCTGGTCATCGGCAACGAGATTCTCATCGGGGACATTCAGGATACCAACACGAGCTGGCTGTGCCGCCTGATCAACGCGCGGGGCGGTCATGTGGCCCGAGGCACCATGCTGCGGGACACGGTGGAAGAAATCGCGGCCGAGGTACGGCTGGCCCTGGAACGCGGCGTGGACGCGCTCTTCACCTCCGGAGGGCTCGGTCCCACGGCCGATGACCTGACCCTGACCGCTCTGGCCCAAGGCACCGGACGGCCCCTGCGCCTGCATCCCGAGGCCCTGGACATGGTCCGTGATCAGTACGACCGCTTTCATGCCCAGGGGATCATGTCTCAAGGCGGGCTCAACCCAGGGCGGGAAAAGATGGCCTGGCTGCCCGAGGGGGCCATGCCCTTGTTCAATCCCGGAGGCACCGCGCCCGGCGTGCTTTTACGCGCGGGACGAACCACAATCATCTCCCTGCCCGGGGTGCCCTCGGAGTTCAAAGGGATCATCAATGCCTCCCTGCAGGACTTTTTGTCCCGGACCTTCGGCAACGGAGGCTCTCTCGGCAGGAGCCTGCGCGTGCGCTGCAACGACGAATCCATTCTGGAACCTGTTTTGAGTGAGGTGGTTCCGAAACACCCCCGTGTGTATATCAAATCCCTGGCCTCCACGGTGGGAGAGACGCCGGAACTGGACATTACCCTCACCGTCACCGGGGGTGGGGAAGGTGAGCGGGTGGAGCTTATGAACATGGCGCTGGGAGATCTTTGCCATGGTTTGAGCGGGCTTCGAATCGAATATCGGGAAATTCCTCCGGCCCGCTCTCGATCCGACCCAAACGACATTTAACCATTTAATAATGATAGGTGCGGTTGGTCATGATGGTCGTGGCCCGGAAGAGTTGTTCGTAAAGGACGACCTGGGCCAATTCATGGGGCATGGTCAGGGGACTTAAGCTCAAAAGGGTGTGGGCTTGCTTCAGCAGTTCGGGTGAAAGCCCCAGGGCGCCTCCGATGACGAAGCAGCACTCGCCGAGGGGATTTTCAAGGTGCGGACGCAAAAAAAAGGCGAATTCCCGGGAAGTCAGCTTGATTCCGGTTTCGTGCAGGGCAATGAGCCTGTCCTTGGGGCCGATTTTCTCCAGGATGCGCTCCGATTCCTGTCTTTTTCTCTCGGCGCCTTCGGCGTGGGGACAATCCTTGACATTGATGACTTCGATGCGCACGAATGGGCTCAGCATTTTTCCGTAGTGGGCAATGGCTTCAAGCCAATATTTTTTTTTCATTTTGCCCACGCTGATAATTTTAAGTCGGTACATATGCCTCCGTCAGACGTGCATGGTTACAGCAACCAGCACAGTTTCCACGTATTTCCTTCGTCATGTCGAGGGATTGATTTTCAATGAAATCAAGGGCAATGATAACGCATTGCCAGTCGCTGCCAGTATGTCGATAAAATTGTAGGACAGGTATCGGGCCATAAGTAATTTCTCAGCCACGGCCTTTGGAGGTGTTGCATGAACAGCAAAGTAGGACAAGACGGTCAGAATGCGAAATCCGGATCGTCGAGCGATGATTCGAGCCTGCTGATCGCCTGCGAAAAGGAAGAAAAAAAAGTTGTTCGCAAGTCTTTTCGCGTCCCGGTGCCGCACGGACTGGTCACCTTGAGCTTTGAAGGGCAGAAGCACCCCGTAAAGGATCTCTCCATGTACGGAGTGGGACTTTCCGTGTCGCGGCCAGATGCGTTCGCGGTGGGAAGCGTTCTGGAAGGGGTGCAGATCACCTTTCCCGACAGGTCCTTTCTTGTTGATATCCGTGTCGTTCATATCTCCGCCTACGAAGGCGACACCCTCCTCTGCGGAATGGAAATCATCCATACCCATGACTCCGGTTATATCGATTGGATGACCAGGGTTGTCTCCGAAATCAAGACATCCGTGCTTTCCACCGTCACCAAATCCTCATGATTGGGAGTGCGCATGAATCCAAATGAGCAGTGCGACATCCTGGGTGAGCTTTTCCGGGGCGACAAGGTGACGAACGTGCCAGGCCTGGAAGAGCTGGATTCGCTCATCCACGCTTGTCTGGCACCGAAAGCTTCACGTGCTCCTGAAAAAAAAATGCTTCTGCCTCTGAAACGCAAAAACGTATCCGGCAAGAAGAAAACAACCCATTATCTGCGTGAAGACGTGTTCGACGGCTTGACCCAGGCCAAACAGATCCTGCTTCGCCTGTTGCCGGACGGCGCCAAGGGGCGGGCTTCGAAATCCAATCTGGTCAATTACGCGGTCAATAAATTGCTCCGGGAAATCGAGGAAAAGGGTGCTGAAAGCCCCATGGTCCAAATCATCCTCGGGAAAAAAGAATAAACGGCAGGAGGCTGCTCATGAAGGTGATCTGTCCGCAGTGCAAAAAAGAGCACAACGTCGATGAATCGAAGATTCCAGCCAACGCCACGGTTGCTCAATGCAGGGCCTGCGGTCACCGTTTCCCGCTTTTTGAAACGCCCCCGGAAAGCGAGACCAAGCCCGCGACCCGCAGAATAGGAGTGACCCTGAGCAAGGGCGGAGTGGGCAAGACCACCACCTCCGTCAATCTGGCCGCCGGGCTGGCCCTGGCCGGGTACAAAGTGCTGCTTGTGGACACGGACACCCAGGGACAGGCCGCTTACGTGCTGGGGCAAAAGCCCAAGGCCGGGCTGACGGAGCTGGTCACGGGTGAGCTTCCGGCCGCAGAGGCCATCGTTCAGGCCCGTGAAAATCTGTGGCTCCTGGCCGGAGGACGATCCCTGGCCGGTATCAAACGCCTCATCGACCGCAAGGATTTCGGTGGAGAGCTGACCCTGGTCGAAGCCCTGGAACCCATCGAAAAAGACTATGACTACGTTATTGTCGACACCTCTCCTGGCTGGGACCCGTTGACGGTCAACGTCTTGTTCTATGTCTATGAGCTGATAACTCCCGTCTCCTTGGAAGTCATGACACTTCAAGGATTGGTTGAGTTTTTAAAGAGCCTTTCGTCCATCCAGAAATACAGAAGCGATGTGACCCTCAATTATATTTTGCCCACCTTCCTGGACAAGCGCATCAAGAACCCGGACGCCATTCTGGAAAGGCTCAAAGACCTGTATGGGGAATACGTGTGCACGCCCATCCGCTACAATGTCCGGCTTTCCGAATCCCCTGCGTACGGCAAGACCATCTTCGAATACGCTCCCGGATCTCACGGTTCCCAGGATTATCGCGAACTGGTGCGCAAGATCACCGGCCGGCCGGAACTTTTCTCCTGATTTCACATTCTGTTCCCAAGCAATCCCTGTGCATTCGCGTGCGCAGGGATTGCTTCTTTTTGAGCAGTGACCTACTGCGACGCCTATCTCCATGCCGTATACCCCGTTTTCGGGTAAAGAGGTTGATGTGCCCAGAACCCTGATCATTGCCGAAAAACCATCCGTCGCCCGGGAACTTGCCGGAGTCCTGGGGGTCAAGGGACGCGGAGACGGTTTTTTGCAAGGCCAGGATCACGTGGTCACCTGGGCTGTAGGGCATCTGGTCAATATCGCCGAACCCGCGGACCAGAATCCGGCTTGGTCCGGCCGCTGGTCCATGCGCCAACTGCCCATGCTTCCCTCCCGCTTCGCCCTGGGCATCTTGCCCACCACGGCCAAGCAGTACGAAGTCATCCGCCATTTTCTCCTGGACGACGACATCGACAAGGTCATCAATGCCACGGATGCCGGCCGGGAGGGAGAGCTCATCTTTCGCCGCATCTTCCTCCTCGCGGGCAGCAGCAAACCCATCCAGCGCCTTTGGGCCAACGACATGACCGAGAAAGGTCTGCAAAAGGCCTTTGCCAATCTGGTCAGCGGTGAGGAGAAAAGAAACCTGGGC
>CAXNFJ010000259.1:0-4138 GCA_964201165.1 Desulfomicrobium sp. | reverse complement strand
CTGACTGTTGTCGTGTTGAAACCGAATCCGGCTTCGAGTACAAAAGTCCTGTATAATGAAAAAGGGAGGCCGAGGAGTTCGGTGGCGGCAAGGAGCAGGGTGAAGAAGGTCAGCCCGGTCACGATCTCATTGCGACTGAAGCGCGCCAGGCTGTCGAGGAAGGGAAACCCTTCGGCCAGGACGAAGACCATCGTCGCCACGGCGGAGACGATTTGGGAGGTCATGTCCAATTTGCCCCTGGCCCGTGCGTAGTCCTGCGATTTTTTGTATGCTTGCGGGTCGTGGATGTCGGCCAGCAATGGTGGCGCGACGGGGGCCAGGGATTTCAGGTTGAGCCGCTCAAGATAGAGAGTCCAGCCGGTTCCGAGGATGAGGGAGGCAAGGACGACAATAAGATACGGGTTCATGTTCGACTCCTGAAATGTTCAGTGGCATGCTTGCGATGGCAGCTTCAAAAAAAATGCGCAATATGCAAAAGAGATGTTGACAGCTTCGCAGATCCACGGATATATGCGGCTCTCCATTTAGGTGCGTAGCTCAGTGGGAGAGCACTTGCTTGACGTGCAAGGGGTCAGGAGTTCGACCCTCCTCGCGCCTACCAAAAAAGAACTCATAGGGAGGCTTGGCCTCCCTATCGTGTTTGTGAGGCAAGGCATTATGGTTCAGATTCAAGGACAAGACGTCGAGGTTCAGGCCGGTCAGTCGTGCGCGGATGTGTTGCGCGGGGTTCTTTCCGGCAAAAAGATGAAATCCGTGGTTGCATGCGAATGTGACGGCGTATTGCTTGATCTTAGCCAGACCGTGCCGTCCGCAGTCGTGACCATGGAGCCTGTGTTTCTGGATTCCGCCAAGGGTCTCGGCGTGCTGCGCCATAGCGCCGCCCATGTCATGGCCGAAGCGGTCAAGGAGCTTTTCCCGACTGCCAAGGTGACCATCGGTCCGGACATCGAGAACGGCTTCTATTATGATTTCGATTTCGAGCGCCCCTTCACGCCCGAGGATCTGGAAAAGATCGAGGCGCGCATGCTTGTGTCCGTGGCCGCGAACCAGCTTTTTTCCCGCGAGGAAATGAGCGCGGCCGAAGCCAAGGAAATGTTCTCCTCCATGGGCGAGACCTACAAGCTTGAAATCATCGACGATCTTGGCGCGGATCGGGTGTCCATCTATCGTCACGGAAATTTCGCGGACCTCTGCCGGGGGCCGCATCTGCCCTCCACCGGATTCCTGCAGGCCGTGAAGCTGACCTCCGTGGCCGGTGCCTACTGGCGCGGGGATTCGAAGCGTCCCATGCTGCAGCGCATCTACGGTACGGCCTTTGCCACCCCCAAGGATTTGAAGGCCCACCTGCTCATGATCGAGGAGGCCAAGAAGCGCGATCACCGCAAACTCGGCCCCCAGCTCGACCTGTTCAGTTTTCATGAGCGCGGCGG
Organism: Desulfomicrobium sp.; assembly: GCA_964201165.1. Lineage (GTDB taxonomy): Bacteria > Desulfobacterota > Desulfovibrionia > Desulfovibrionales > Desulfomicrobiaceae > Desulfomicrobium. Next base: position 2,708 of record CAXNFJ010000259.1, on the reverse strand, counting down.
CGCGGGCATGGCCTATTGGCACCCCAAGGGCGGCCTGCTGCGGACCATCCTTGAAGATTTCGTGAACAAGGAAATGATCCGGCGTGGCTACGGCATCGTGCGCACCCCCCAAATTTTGAAGCGCGACCTGTGGGAGACCTCCGGCCACTACGCCAACTACCGTGAGAACATGTATTTCACGGAGATCGACGAGGTGCCCTATGGGGTCAAGCCCATGAACTGCGTGGCGCACATGCTGATCTACAACACGAATCAGCGCAGCTACCGGGATCTTCCGGTCCGCCTGTTCGAGTTCGGCGTCGTGCATCGTCACGAATTGTCCGGCGTGCTGCACGGCCTGATGCGCGTGCGCCAGTTCACGCAGGACGACGCGCACATCATCTGCCGTCCGGACCAGCTCCTTGACGAGATCAAGGGCGTCATGGGCTGGATCCAGGATCTCATGGGCGTCTTCGGTTTCGAGTATTCCATGGAAATCAGCACCCGGCCCGAGAAATCCATCGGCTCCGACGCAGACTGGGAACGCGCCACAAGCGCGCTCATGGACGCCATGGGCCAGATGGATCTGCCCTATACGATCAACGAGGGCGACGGCGCCTTCTACGGGCCCAAGATCGATGTCAAGCTGCGCGACTGTCTGGGTCGGCAGTGGCAGTGTTCCACCATTCAGGTTGATTTCACCTTGCCGGATCGTTTTGACTTGTTATACGTGGGCGAAGATGGCGAGCGGCACCGCCCTGTCATGGTCCACCGAGCCATCATGGGATCGGTCGAGCGTTTCATCGGTATCCTGACGGAACATTTCGCCGGAGCTTTTCCCGCCTGGCTCGCGCCGGTCCAGGCCCGCATTTTGACCGTGACCGACAATCACAACGATTTTGCGCGGACGTGTCAGGATGCGCTTCAGCGCGCCGGCGTGCGCGTCGAGCTTGACCTGCGCAACGAAAAGCTCGGATACAAGGTGCGCGAGGCGCAGATGGAGAAGATTCCATACGCGCTGGTCATAGGGGATCAGGAAGTCGAGCAATCCTGCGTCAATGTTCGCATGCTGGGCGGCAACAATCTGGGCGTCATGCCCATCGATGCATTTGCCGATCTGTTACGGCAGGAATGCGAAAAACCATTTAAACATGGAGGAATGAGATATTCTTTCAGCTGCTAAGGCCCGCCGGAACAAGCAAATCAGGGCCAAGGAAATCCGGGTTGTAGGAGATGATGGGAATCAGCTGGGTATCATGACCGTGCCCGAGGCCTTGGAACAGGCCGAGGCAAAGGGTCTTGACCTCGTTGAAGTGGCACCCAATGCCAAGCCGCCGGTCTGTAAGATTATGGACTACGGCAAGTACCTCTATGAGGAAAAGAAAAAGTCTCAGGAAGCCAAGAAGCGCCAGACCCAGATTCAGGTCAAGGAAATCAAATTCCGGCCGCACACCGACGACCACGACTTGCTGACCAAGGTCAAACACATCCGAAGATTCATCGAGGATGGAGACCGTTGCAAAGTGACCGTGTTTTTCCGTGGCCGTGAAATGGCGCACAAGGACCGTGGCCAGGTTATTCTGGACAGGGTGGTTGAAATGGTCACCGATGTGGCCAAGGTCGAACAAACCTCCCGCGTCGAAGGCCGGACCATGTTTCTCCTGTTGGCAGGGCTTCCCAAGAAATAAGCTCCCTCTGCCGCCTTCAAAAGAAAAATTTCCCGCCACATTGGCGGGAGGGAGCAGTATTGCCGGTCGCTCACGCGATCATTCAAGTCTGTCTGAGGAGGAACAATGTCAAAGGTGAAAACCAACAGAAGTGCAGCCAAGCGTTTTCGGGTCACGGGCACGGGCAAGGTAAAAAGAAGCCATGCCAACATGCGCCACATCCTGACCAAGAAATCCGCGAAGCGCAAAAGACACCTGCGTCAGTCCACAACGGCTGCCCAGTCCTGTGTCGCCGCGATTCGTCGCCTGGTACCGTACATTTTCTAGTTCCGGCATTGTGCCGGGACGGAACGACTCAGCGTATAGTCATTTCCCACTATGCCTGATTGCGAAAGGAGAAGATCATGAGAATCAAAAGAGGAAAGACTGCCCATAGAAGGCACAAAAAGTTTTTGACCCTGGCCAAAGGGTATCGCGGATCCCGCAGCAAGCTGTACCGCACCGCCCGTGAAACGGTGGAGCGTGCCTTATGCTTTGCCTACCGTGACAGGAAGCAGAAGAAGAGAATGTTCCGGAAGCTGTGGATCATCCGCATCAACGCCGGTGTGCGTGAATACGGCCTGACCTACAACCGTTTCATGCACGGTTTGAAGGTCGCCGAAATCAATCTCAACCGGAAGGCCCTGGCCGACATGGCTGTCTATGAAAAAGACGCCTTCGCCACGCTGTGTGCACTGATTAAATCCAAGGCGAACTAGTGGCTCACGATATTATTCGCAAGCTGGAAAGCCTGGTCCCGGAGCTTAATGAAGCCCTGGGCCAGGCTTCTTCATTGGAAGAGTTGGAGGAACTGCGCGTCCGTTATCTCGGCCGCAAGGGACTCCTGGCGGAGCTGATGTCCGGACTGACCGCCCTTGGTCCCGAGGATCGTCCAGCTGCGGGCAAGGCCGCCAATCAGGTCAAAACCGCCATGACGGTCTTGTGGGAGGAGCAGGTCGCCGCCTTGAAGGCGAGCGCACAGGAGCAGGCCCTGGGGGCCTTCGACCCTTCCGTGCCGTCCTG
>CAXNFJ010000258.1:0-4154 GCA_964201165.1 Desulfomicrobium sp. | reverse complement strand
GGCCTGCACCCGCGCGACAACCAGCGTCTCATCAACACCCTGCGCCAGCTGCAGGGCAGGGGCAATACGGTGCTCGTGGTCGAGCACGACGAACCGACCATCCGCGCCGCCGATCATGTGCTGGAGCTCGGCCCCGGCTCGGGCTTTCTGGGCGGCGAACTGGTCTTTGCCGGATCGCCCCACGATCTGGTGACATCCTCCCAAAGCCTGACCGGCAAGTACATGCGCGGCGAACTTCGCATCGCAAGGCCCACGGAACGCAGAGTCTCGCACCGCGCCATCACCCTGCGCGGAGTGACCACCAACAACCTGCGGGGCATCGACGCCAGCTTTCCCCTGGGTGCCCTGGTCTGCATCACCGGAGTCTCCGGCTCGGGCAAAAGTTCGCTGGTCATGGACTCCCTCTACAAGCACCTGGCGCTCAGTCAGGGGCTCAAAGTCGACACTCCCGGAAGCATCGCGGGCATTGACGGCGCCGGGGCCGTGGAAAAGATCATCTCCATCGATCAGAGCCCCATCGGCCGCACGCCGCGCTCCAATCCAGCCACGTACACGAAGATCTTCGATGAGATCCGGGCCATCTTCGCAGGCAGCAAGGACGCCAAAAAACGCGGCTATACTGTCGGGCGATTCAGCTTCAACGTCCGCGGCGGGCGTTGCGAAGCCTGTCAGGGCGATGGCCAGATCCGGGTGGAGATGCATTTCCTGCCCGACGTTTTCGTGACCTGCGAGGTCTGCGGCGGCAAGCGCTACAACCGCGAGACTCTGGATATCCTCTACCGCGACAAGTCCATCGCCGACGTCCTGGACATGACCGTGAGCGAAGCGAGAAAATTCTTCGCCAACCATTCGGCCCTGGAGCGCAAACTCGGCGTGCTGGAGGAGGTGGGGCTCGAATACATCCGCCTAGGCCAGCCCGCCACGACCCTGTCCGGCGGCGAGGCCCAGCGCATCAAGATCTCCCGCGAACTGGGCAAGCGCAGCCTGCCGGGAACCCTCTATATTCTGGACGAACCGACCACGGGCCTGCACATGCATGAGGTCGGCAAGCTCATCACCGTGCTGCACACCCTGGTCGACAAGGGCGCCTCGGTCATCGTCATCGAGCACAATCTGGACGTGGTCGCGGCCTCGGACCACGTCATCGACCTCGGCCCCGGAGGCGGCGAAAACGGCGGCATCATCGTGGCCCAGGGCACGCCGGAGGAATTGAAAGGCAACCCCGGCTCGGTTACGGGGCCATTTCTGGAACTGTAAGGACAGCGGAATTTCTTCGCTTCGGGCAGCATTCTTCTGCCGTGCTCCACGACTTTGTGTGATCATGCAGCCAGCGTCCTTGAAAGAAAAAGGCGGCCACGTTTCCCTGGCCGCCTTTTTTCTTTGTCACCCAAAGAGGTTCAATATCGCGATGTCAGATGCGTATGTCCCTTCATCAGGTAGTTCTGCACATAGTCCTTCACTCCGTCCTCCAGTGACCCGAAGTCCACGTTGCAGCCGCGTTCGGCCAGCTTAGTCAGGGAGGCGCAGGTATAGTACTGGTACTTCTCGCGGATGGAATCGGGCATGTCCACATATTCAATCCGGGGCTCGCGTCCCATGGCCGAGAAGACCGCCCGGGCCAGGTCATTCCAGGTCCGGGCCTGACCCGTACCGACGTTGAAAACCCCGTTCGCATTGGGATTCTTGAGCAGCCAGTCGATAACCCGCACGCAGTCCTTGATATAGACGAAATCGCGGCGCTGCTCGCCATCGGCGTAATCCTGGCGATGGGAGCGGAAAAGACGCAGGCTGCCGCCCTGTTTGATCTGGTCGTGAGCTTTGCAGACCACGGAGCGCATGTCGTCCTTGTGGTATTCGTTCGGGCCGAAGACATTGAAAAACTTGAGGCCCGCCACCTTGTCCAGCAGCTTGTCCCCGGCCAGCCACAAGTCAAAAAGATGTTTGGAATAGCCGTACATGTTCATGGGCTGCAGGCGGGGCATGATGGCGTCGTCGTCGTCAAAACCCTGGGCGCCGTCCCCGTAGGTCGCGGCGGAGCTGGCATATATGAAACGGGCGTCACGTTCCTTGGCGAAGCGGCACATGGCCTTGGAATATTCCAGATTGTTGTGGATGAGATAGTCGCAATCGCCTTCCGTGGTCGACGAGCAGGCGCCCATGTGGATCACGGCCTCGATCCGGCCTTCCATGTATCTGGAATTGAGACGGGCCAGAAATTCGTCCTTGTGCGTGTAGCGGTGATAGGCCAGTCCGACCAGATTGCGCCATTTGGTCGTGGAAGCCAGATTGTCCACGACAACGATATCCGTGTACCCTTGCCGGTTCAGTTCCCAAATCATGGCGCTGCCGATAAAACCCGCGCCGCCGGTGATGACGATCATAACTTCCCTCGCATGTGTTTCACCCTTCTTGCCCGACAGGCCCGTTCAGGGCAAGCATTCCGGTGCAAACGGCGCACCCGAACTCCGGGCCTTGGTTTTTGCACGCTCTTTGTCTACAGTGCGCCCTTTCCGTTCACCATTTCCACGAGGAGCACCGTATGCTCGCCATCCTTGACTACGAGGCCGGCAACCTGACCAGCGTCAAACGCGCCCTGGACTATCTTTCCATTCCGTGCACCATCACGGCCGACAAGGCCGTCATCGCCGCCAGCCAGGGGCTGATCTTCCCCGGAGTCGGCGCCGCGGGTTCGGCCATGGGCCATCTGCGCCGTTCCGGCCTCATGAACATCATGGCCGAAGAGATCGGCAAGGGCAAACCCATGCTCGGCATCTGCCTCGGCTGCCAGATCCTGCTTGACCACAGCCAGGAAAACGACACCAAGACCCTGGGGCTTATCCCCGGCCGGTGCGATATCTTCACTCCGGATCTGCGCGAAGAGGACGGCTCGCCCATCAACATCCCGCACATGGGCTGGAACACCGTCACCCTGAAGGCCGACTGCCCGCTTTTCAAAGACGTTTCCCCCGAGAGCGAATTCTATTTCGTGCACAGCTACTATCCCGCTCCAGCCCCGGAATACGTCATCGGCGCGACCTATTACGGCAAGGAATTCTGTTCCGTGCATGGCCGCGACGGCTTGTGGGCCACCCAGTTCCATCCGGAAAAAAGCGGTCGACCGGGCCTGACCATGCTCTCCAATTTTTACGACTACTGCCGGGAGGTGGCCAATGCTCAGTAAACGGATCATCCCCTGCCTGGACGTTCGAAACGGCAAGCTGACCAAGGGCATCAAATTCGAGGGCAACGTCGATATCGGCGACCCCGTGGAAACGGCCCGCCGCTATTATGAAGAGGGCGCAGACGAGATCGTCTTCTACGACATCACCGCCTCCCACGAAGGCCGGGGCATCATGCTCAAGGTCGTGGAGGCCGTGGCTTCCCAGATCTTTATTCCCTTTTCCGTGGGTGGCGGCATCTCCACCGTGGCGGACATGCGCGACGTGCTGCTGGCAGGGGCGGAGAAAATCTCCGTCAACTCGGCCGCGGTCAAAACGCCGCACATCATCTCCGAGGGCGCGGCGGCCTTCGGCTCCCAGTGCATTGTCGTCGGCATGGATGTCCTGCGCGTGCCCACGAGCGAGACCATCCCCTCCGGCTACGAGATCGTCATTCACGGCGGCCGCAAGCACATGGGCATGGACGCCCTGTGGTGGGCCAAGGAAGTGGAACGGCTCGGCGCCGGGGAACTGTGCATCAATTCCATCGACGCCGACGGCACCAAGGACGGCTACGAGCTGACCCTGACCCGCCTCATCACAGGCAGCGTGCGCATCCCGGTCATCGCCTCGGGCGGCGCGGGCAACCCGCAGCACATGGTCGACGCCGTGACCACGGGCCGAGCCTCGGCCGCGCTCATCGCCTCCATCGTACACTACGGAGAATACACGGTCACGGACTTGAAGAACTACATGGCGGACAAAGGGGTCAAGGTGCGCCGGATCTGGTAGCGCGACCCAAAAAAATCATTGATGGCACGGCCCTCGTTTTCGGACGAGGGCTTTTTTGTGCCGGCGAATCCCGGGGCGTCTTCAGTCTATGCGATTCTTTCGCGAATAAAAAAAGGCCGACCACATCGTGATCAGCCTTTTTCAATGTCCAATCTGGCCGGGGGACTAGGGCCGAGCTACCGGTCCCAGCGGCAGCACCGTGCG
>CAXNFJ010000257.1:0-4160 GCA_964201165.1 Desulfomicrobium sp. | reverse complement strand
GGCCATCGTCCTTCAGAATGCAGATCCCTGTCCTGTGCCGAAACCGGCGGAATTCTCCTCGTCATGAACACGCCGACACTTTCGCGCGCGGATGTGGTCATGCAAGGCTCGGGTCTGTGGGAGTGTATCGAGGAACACGAGAGTCGTTTTCCCGTGGGGCTGGCAATGAGTCTCGCAAGTTCAAAACAGGCCGGAAAGTTTGCGATTTCCCATGAGCTCGATCGATTGATCCATCTGGAGCAATCGTTTCGGCAAAGTCTGGGAGAGAAGGTCCAGGCCCGGGATCAGGATCTGTGGGCGTATCTGGGGCGTCCTCTGTGGCTGGTCTTGGCTCCCTTGAATCCGGCATTCTTGTGCTACGAACCGAGCTGAAATTTTCTGTCAAATTGTTGACTTAACGCCGCTACGCATTATCATTCGCGTACATCTCGGGCATAAGGAGTGGCACTGCTTTGGAATATAAGGATTATTACAATCTGCTCGGAGTGGCCAAAGGCGCAAGCCAGGACGACGTCAGCAAGGCGTTCAAGAAGCTGGCTCGCAAATATCATCCTGATTTGAATCCGAATGATCCCACGGCCGAAGGGAAATTCAAGGAACTCAACGAAGCCTACGAGGTTCTCAAGGATCCGGAGAAGCGCAAGCTCTATGATTCCCTGGGTCCAAACTGGAAGGAAGGACAGAATTTTCAACCACCTCCAGGATTCGAGAATTTCCAGTCCGGTGGCTTTGGAGCCGAGGGGTTCAGTGATTTTTTTGAAACCATTTTTGGTGGCGCGGGTGGATTTGGCGGTGCAGGAGGGTTCGGCGGTGGCCGCCGTGGCGGTGACCCTTTCGGCCGGACCATGCGCAGCAAGGGACGGGATGCGGAAGTGCGGCTGACCTTGACCATGGAAGAAGCCTATCGCGGGGGTCGAAAGACCCTGACCTTGCAGGAGCAGGTTCGAGGCGCCGACGGCATGCCGCATCTGCAGTCCAAGACCCTGGATGTCAACATTCCCGCCGGGGTGAAGGACGGGGCCAAGATTCGCCTCTCCGGACAGGGTTCCCCCGGAATTGGCGGCGGACCGGCGGGGGATCTGTTGCTGCAGGTTTCCATTGCCGAGCATCCGCTGTTTCGTCTCGAAGGCGTGAACGTGATGTACGATTTGTGGCTGGCCCCCTGGGAGGCGGTGCTCGGCTGCGCGGTGCGCATTCCGACGCTGGACGCCCCCGTGGACATGACCATTCCCCCTGGAGTGAGCAGCGGGCAAAAATTGCGTCTGGCCGGAAAGGGTCTTGGCAAGGGCGAGAGCCAGGGCGACCAGTTTGTGCGCATTGTCATCCGTTCGCCCAAGACCTTGACGGACCGGGAGCGGGAACTCTGGGATGAATTGTCCACCATTTCCACATTTCAGGCGAGATAGGAGTCGGGCATGACACTTGTGCAGATACACGAATCCGGGCTTCCAACAACTTCCGAACGCATTGCTACCAAGGAGTTTTTGGAACTGACCGGCCTGACGGAAGATGTGCTCATGGAACTTGTGCGCATGGATTGGATTGTGCCGAACAAAACGGCTCAGCAGGAATTTTTGTTTGTGCACATGGATGTGTTGCGGGTGCGCAAATTCAGGCGGTTGTGCGCGGATTTTGAACTGAGTCCCGTGGCAGGGGTTATCATTGTCGATCTTTTGGAACGCATCAATAATTTGGAAGAACGGGTGCGCGTCCTGCCTGCACGGATGTGACGGCCGGGACATGTACGGAGGATTCTCATGGATCTGAGCAAATATACGCAAAAATCTCGGGAAGCCGTGACCGAGGCCCAGCAGGTGGCCATTCGTCTCGGACATCAGCAGGTGGACGTGGATCATCTGTTCCGTGCCTTGGTGCACCAGGAGGATGGACTGGTGCGCCGTCTTCTGGAGCGGGCAGGATACGACATCCGCGCCTTGGCCTCGGCATTGGACGCGGAGCTTGGCAAGATGCCGCGCGTGAGCGGCCCCGGAGCCCAGCCCGGACAGATTTACGTCACCCATCGCCTTGAAGAGACCATGCTCGCAGCCCTGGATCTAGCCAAGAAGATGCAAGACGAATACGTCAGCGTGGAGCATGTGCTGCTGGCCATTCTGGACAAGCCGGGCGGGGGGCCCACCGCAGCGGTTCTGCGTCAGTTCGGATTGACCAAAGACAAGATTTTGGCCGTACTGGCCGAAGTGCGCGGCAATCAGCGGGTCACTTCCGACAATCCCGAGGAAACGTACGAAGCGCTCAATAAATACGGGCGTGACCTGGTGGAGGACGCGCGCAAGGGCAAGCTCGATCCGGTCATCGGCCGTGATGCCGAGATCCGGCGGTGCATCCGCATCCTGTCCCGCCGCACCAAGAACAACCCGGTCATGATCGGCGAGGCCGGCGTGGGCAAGACAGCCATCGTCGAAGGCTTGGCCCAGCGCATCCTGAACAAGGATGTGCCCGAGGGACTCAAAGACAAGACCGTCTTTGCCCTGGACATGGGCGCCTTGATCGCCGGGGCCAAATATCGCGGGGAATTCGAGGAGCGCCTCAAGGCCGTGTTGAAGGAGGTGCAGAAATCCGAAGGCCGGGTCCTGCTCTTCATCGACGAACTGCACACCATTGTCGGCGCGGGCAAGACCGAAGGGGCCATGGATGCCGGCAATCTGCTGAAGCCCATGCTGGCCCGGGGCGAACTGCACTGCATCGGCGCGACCACCCTGGACGAGTATCGCAAATATATCGAAAAAGATCCGGCTCTGGAGCGCCGCTTCCAGCCCGTGCTTGTGGAAGAGCCAAGCGTGGAGGACGCCATCTCCATTCTGCGCGGCCTGCGTGAACGCTTCGAGGTCCACCACGGGGTGCGCATTTCCGATTCGGCCCTGGTCGCGGCCGTGACCTTGTCCAGCCGCTACATCTCGGACAGGCAACTCCCCGACAAGGCCATCGACCTTATCGACGAAGCGGCTGCCATGATCCGTACGGATATCGATTCCCTGCCCACGGAACTGGACGAGATCAACCGCAAGACCATGCAGCTTGAGATCGAGCGCCAGGCGCTGCGCCGTGAAACCGATGCCGCTTCACGCGAGCGCTTGGAGCGCCTGGAAAAGGAATTGGCCGAATTGAAGGAAACCCAGATCGGCCTTCGCGCTCAGTGGGAACGTGAAAAGAGCGGGATCGACGAGATCAGCCAGCTCAAAAAGGAGCTGGAGGCGACCAAGGAAGCCATCGCCAAAGCCGAGCGCGAATATGACCTGAACAAGGCGGCGGAGCTCAAATACAGTCGCCTGATCGAACTCGAACGCAAGCTTGCGGCGCTCTCGAGCGGAGTTGACGACGAGCCCCGGCTCCTGCGCGAAGAGGTCGGCCCCGACGACATCGCGTCCATCATCTCCAAATGGACCGGCATCCCCGTGGCCAGGCTGGTCGAAGGGGAGCGTGAGAAGCTTCTGAAACTCGGCGACATCCTGCATGAGCGGGTCATCGGCCAGGACGAGGCGGTGCAGGCCGTGGCCGACGCCGTGCTGCGCGCCCGGGCGGGCCTCAAAAACCCGCAGCGGCCCATCGGGTCCTTCATGTTCCTCGGCCCCACGGGTGTGGGCAAGACCGAGCTGTGCAAGACCTTGGCGCGCTGCCTCTTCGACACCGAGGAGAACATGATCCGCCTCGACATGAGCGAATACATGGAGAAGCACACCGTGGCCCGTCTCATCGGGGCTCCTCCCGGCTACATCGGCTATGACGAGGGCGGCCAGCTGACCGAGGCCGTGCGGCGCAAGCCCTACAGCGTGGTCCTCTTCGACGAGATCGAGAAGGCCCACCCGGATGTCTTCAACGTGCTCCTGCAGATCCTCGACGACGGCCGCCTGACCGACAGCCATGGGCGCACTGTGGACTTCAAGAACACCATCATCATCATGACCTCGAACATCGGCTCGCATCTGCTGCTCGAAGGCATCACCGAGGGCGGCGTGCTGCGCGAGGGCGTGCGGGAAGGGGTCATGGCCGTGCTGCGTGGGCATTTCAGGCCCGAATTCCTGAATCGGGTTGATGAGATCGTGCTCTTCAAGCCGCTCCTCATTGAACAGATCACGCGCATCATTGATCTGCTCCTGGCCAATCTGCAGGTGCGTCTGGACGAACGCAAGATCACGCTCGAA
>CAXNFJ010000256.1:0-4164 GCA_964201165.1 Desulfomicrobium sp. | reverse complement strand
ATGGGCGTGACCACCGGGACCCTGACCGTGGGTGTAGACCGTCTGGAAAAACTGGGGCTGGTGGCGCGCATCCCCCACGAATCGGACCGCCGCTCCATCCTGGTGGCCCTGACCGAGAGCGGGCAGGAGCTGTACCGGGAGCATCACGCCCACCACCTGCATCTGACCAGGGAAGTGCAGGCAGCCCTGACCCCGGAAGAAACAGGCCAACTGCACTCCATTTTGACCAAGCTGACCCAGGCCTTGTAGGGACCCTTGGCGGAACCGCTTGAAAAACCTCTGGAAGCCGAAACCCTCTTGCGCTACCGTGATCGGGCACGAAACAACCGCGGGCCAGCGCCCGCCAACCCCACTCACGGTAGATTTCGCATGAACATTGTCCCTCTGCCCGATCCGTATCATTCCCCCGAAATCCGGATTGATCCCTTTTCACGGCATTTTCCCAGCCTGTCCTTCTATGCGCGGATCTTTTCCATCGTCTGCGAGGCGGCTTGGCGGACCCGGGGAGGCGGTTATTCCATGGAAAAATGGGCCGCCGACAGCCTGACCGTCATGCGCAGGGCCGAAGCCAGCGGATTGCGCTTTCACATCGAAAACGTCTCCGCCGTCACGAACCTGCCCGGACCCTGCGTGGTCGTGGCCAATCACATGTCGACCCTGGAGACCTTCTGCATGCCGGGCATTCTGGCCACCCACCGGCCCATCGCCTTTGTCATTAAGCGCAGCCTGACGACCTATCCGATCTTCAACCGCATCGTGAACGCCGTCGAACCTATCGCCGTGGGCCGGGTCAATCCCCGGGAAGACTTCACGACCGTCATGGAGGAAGGGCAGGAACGCCTCGGGCGCGGCATCTCCGTCATCGTCTTCCCCCAGACCACCCGCACGCCGAACCTGGATCGGTCGGCCTTCAACAGCATAGGCATCAAGCTGGCCAAAAAGGCGGGAGTGCCGATCGTGCCCCTGGCCCTCAAAACCGATGCCTGGGGCCTTGGCAAACTGAGCAAGGATTACGGACAAATCCGGCCGGAAATTCCGGCCCGCTTCTGCTTTGGCGACCCGGTCATGATCCGGGGCGCAGGCAAGAACGAGCACGAAGAGGTCATGGAATTCATCCACTGGAAGCTCACTGCCTGGAGCGCCACGTGAAAAAAAGAGTCTGCATCCTCTACACAGGCGGGACCATCGGCATGAAGCCCACCCCCCAGGGCTATGCCCCGGAACCCGGATATCTGGGCCGCGTCATGGCCTCCATGCCCGATTTTTCCAGCCCCGAGATGCCCGAATACGTCATCCGCGAGTACGTCCCGTTGCTCGATTCCTCCAATATGGGACCCAAGCACTGGCTGGCCATCGCCCGGGACATTGCCGATACGTACAACGAATTCGATGGATTCATCGTCATCCACGGCACGGACACCATGGCCTACACGGCTTCGGCCCTGCCCTTCATGCTCGAAGGACTGGCCAAGCCAGTGGTCCTGACCGGATCCCAGATCCCCCTGTGCAAGGTCAGAAGCGACGGACGCGACAACCTCGTCACCTCGCTCATGGTCATCGCCCAGACCCCGCTGCCCGAGGTCTGCCTGTGCTTCGGCAACCGCCTTCTGCGCGGCTGCCGCGCGACCAAGGTCGATGCGGCCGGTTTCCAGGCGTTCGATTCCCCCAACTATCCCGACCTGGGGCACATCGGCGTGACCATCCGACCTCATTCGGAACTGCTCCTGCCCAGCCGGCCCGTGAACGGCCTGACCGTGCACCCCTTGTCCGAAGCCAGGATCGGCGCGCTGCGGCTCTTTCCGGGCATCTCTGCCGACCTGGTGGCCAATGTGCTGCGCTCGCCGCTGCAAGGGCTGGTGCTCGAAACCTACGGCATGGGCAACGGCCCGTCGAACGACCTGGAGCTCATGGATGTCCTGGCCGAGGCCTGCAAACGCGGCGTGGTCATCGTCAACTGCACCCAATGCCTGCGCGGCACCGTGGACCAGGGTGGATACCAGGCCGGATCGGCCCTGGCGCGCGCCGGGGTGGTCTCGGGCGCGGACATGACAGCCGAGGCGGCCTTGACCAAGATGATCTACCTTTTCAGCCTGGGGCTGCGGCCCGAGGACATCCGCAACGGCATGACCACGAATCTGCGCGGCGAGTTGACCGAGCATGATGAGCGCTCCTGAGATCCCCATTCTGTACCGCGACGAGCTTCTCGTGGCCGTGCACAAGCCAGCCGGCCTCCTTGTGCACCGCAACGCCCATGCCGGGCGCGAGCCCTTCCTGCTGCAACTGCTGCGCGATCAACTGGGTCAGCACCTCTATCCGGTGCAGCGCCTGGACCGCCCGACCTCCGGCCTCATGATCATGGCGCTTTCCCCGCAGGCGGCTCACGCTCTGGCCCTTCAATTCGCGCGACAAGACGTCAGCAAGACCTATCTGGCCGTAGTCCGGGGCTTTGCGCCTCTGGAAGGCGTCATAGACGCCCCGCTCAAGGCCGAATCCGGGGCCGTGCAGGAAGCCCGCACCGACTTCACGTGTCTGGGTACGGCGGAAATTCCCCTGCCCGTCGGCCCCCATGCGTCCGCCCGCTACAGCCTGGTCCGGGTCAGCCCCAGGACCGGCCGCACCCACCAGATCCGCCGCCATTTCGGCCACATCCGCCATCCCCTCATCGGCGACGTGTTGCGCGGGGACGGCAAGCAAAACCGCTTCTTCCGGGAATATTTCGGCGTGCACCGACTGCTGCTGGCCAGCGTGGAACTCACCTTTCGCCACCCAGAAGACAACAGCCAAGTGACCCTGACCTGCCCCCCGGCCAGGGAGCTCCTTGATCTTTTCGGCCAACTGGGCTGGAGCGCCATCATTGACGCTTTCAAAGTCCAAATTAACATACGCTAACTCCCAAGCCTCTGCACGAAGCTTGGCGATTCGAGCCGCAGGCTACCTCTCGACTTACTGGATTCCCGCCTTCGCGGGAATGACGTTCAACTATGCCTGATGATTTTCCGAGAAAATTATTCTCAGGCCAAAGCATCCGCACGAGGCGTGGCGGTTCGGCCCGCAGGCAGGCTCTCGACTGTCTGACTGAGCTTGGCATCGTTTGGTGAATCATTGCCCACCGCACGCAGCGAAGGCCTATGTTCGAAGGAGCAATGATTCACCTCTACGAGGCCCGCGATGGAGTTTCGAGAGGCGGCCTGCGGGCCGAATCGCCACGCCGTCGCATACCCCCCGCCCCACATTTGACGTCCCAGCCTGAGACCTTATTTTACCAGTCTGATCAACAATCAACCAGGAGCGGACAATGGCGGCCCCCGAAGACATCTACCAGTGCCAGACGGTGAATTGCGGCTACATGTACAACCCGGACAAGGGCGACAGGAAGGGAAAGATTCCGGCGGGAGTCAAATTCGCGGATCTGCCGGATGATTGGCGTTGCCCCATCTGCGGGGGCACGAAACGTTGTTTCCGACCCATCGTCGGACCGGGTTCGACCAGGGAGGCCAACTGCGAGCTGCCCACCACCCCCGGAGGCGGCGCGACCTGAACCTGAGCGGGTCCCAGATTTCTGGCAGGACCCGCTCACTCTTGGCATCAGGCTGCGAATCCGCTCAGCGCTGGACAAAAAAAAGGCCCGGAAAGCCGGGCCAAGGATGTCTTTATCCTGCCTGAATCTCGATGCGCCGAGGCTTGAAGCGTGCCGCCTTGGGCAGAAAAACTTCCAGCAGGCCTTTTTTCAGGCTGGCGCGGATGCCTTCCCGCTCCACTCCGTCGGAGATGGTGAAGGTGCGCACGTACTCTCCATCACCAAACTCCACATGCAGGGCCTTGGTGTTTTCCTCACGCGGGTACACCGACTTGCCGCGAATCTCCAATTCGTTCTCGCGCAGGTCAATGGACAATCCATCCTTGCCCACTCCGGGCATGTCCACGAAAATATAGAACCCGTCCTCGCGTTCCAGCACATCGGTGTTGGGACGGAAGCGGGGCAGGGTCGGAGTCGTCTTTTTTTCCAGATCGTTCGTCATGGGCTCATCTCCTCTCTGTGCGCGACGCTTACTGCGCATCAATGGCAATGCTCAGCGGATGGCTTTCCTTGGCCTTGGGCAGGACCACCCTGAGCACTCCGTCCCGCATGGACGCCTTAATCGCATCCGCCCGGACGGGGACGTT
>CAXNFJ010000255.1:0-4176 GCA_964201165.1 Desulfomicrobium sp. | reverse complement strand
GAGGGTTTGCATCGGAATGACTCCGGGGCAGCAGGACGTGTCCATGTAGAGGTTGCGTCCGGCGAGGTGGGTCAGGGTCTCCTCCCAGAGGTGGAGTCCGCCCAGGTGGGCGGCGATGACCCGAAGACCGGGGTGACTGCCCAGGATCGTGGCCAGATCCCGGGGGCGGGATAAGGTCGGCCCCCCGGCTCTGGTCGGACCCATGTGCATCATGATCAGGAACCGGTTGCGCGATGCCTCCCAGATTGGATTCCAGGTGGGCGAGTCCAGGGGGATGCCCGAGAGGTCGGGGTGGATCTTGAGGCCCCGGATGCCGTTGCGTTCCAGACGGTCGAGTTCGACCTCCCAGGCCGGGTGCTCCGGATGGACGGTGCCCAGGGGGATAAGTCGGGAATGGGAGCGGTGCAGTGAGATCATCCACGAATTGGCCGGGATCATCTGGTCGGGACGCAGGGCTGCGGTAAAGCAGAGCGCGTGCGTCAATCCGGCCCGATCGAGGTGCGCGAGGAGATCCTCGGCCGATCCGTCGCCGGCCGGATCACGACCGAATTCCCGGCCAATGGCGGCAGCCAGCCTGGGACCGATCCTGGGGGGAAAGACGTGGGAATGGCAGTCGACCATGCGCTTAGCCGAACAGGGCCGCGAGCCAGTCCGGTATACGTACGGGTTTGCCCGTCGCGTTGACCACTGCATGTTGGGTCGTGCCCCGGGTCAGGACGCGGGTCTGATCGGCGTTTGTGATTTCGTATGTGAAACTCAGGCTGGCCCTGGACTGCGCGGCCAATCCGGTATGGATATGAATGATCTCGTCATAGCGGGCCGGCGAAAGATAGCGGCAATTGGCTTCGCGCACCGGCAGGAAGATGCCCCGCTCCTCCACAGTGGCATAACTGAACCCCAGGGTGCGGATCAGTTCGCTGCGGCCACGTTCGAACAGGTGCAGGTAATTGGCGTAGTAGACGACGCCCATGGCATCGGTTTCGCCGTACGAAACCCGGTGCGACAGCCAGCACGAAGGCTCGGGAAAGGATGCGCTCATGTCCACTGTTCCAGGCAAAAGGGGAGCAGGTCCGGGCCTTCGGGCAGGAAAAGACCCGTGGTCCGCGCAGTGGTCTCATCAAAAACCGACGGGCCGTCGTTGCGCGGAGCGTGCGTTCGAAAGGCCAGGAAAGGGACCGGGTCTTCCGTGTGGGTGCGGCGGATGACGGGAGTGAAATGATCGCACGTGACCACGATGGTCGCGTCTGTATCCTCCAGGGCGGCCAGGATCGGTGCGACGATGCGTTGGTCAAAGAGCTCGATGGCTCTTTTTTTGAGTTCCGCGTCGCCCATGTGTCCGCATTCGTCCGGGGCTTCCACGTGCACGTAGACAAAATCGCCATGTTCCAGAAAATCGAGGGCCGTCCGGACCTTGCCCTCATAATTGGTGTCGATGAGCCCGGTCACGCCCTTCACGTCCAGCACCGCCATGCCGGCGGCCCGACCCAGGCCCTTGACCAGATCCACTGCGGAGACGACGGCGCCTTTCAGGCCGAAGTTTTCGGCAAAGGCGGGCAGCGCCAATGGTTTGCCCTGGCCCCAGGGCCAGATCGAGGAGGCCGTGGAGGTGGGTTCGGCGCGGAGGAAGTTGTGAGCCGAGCGCAGGAACGCGTACAATTCCGGGAAGGAGGCAAAGCTGGTCAGGTCCTGGGCTATCGACTGATCCAGGATGTCGTGAGGCGGGCGGATGGCGAGCCGGGCCGCGTCGGTCCTGGCCCCGTCGCGCTGGACCAGAAGGTGCCGGTATTGGATGCCCTGGATCGGCTGAAAGGGGCTTTCCTTTGCCAGTTCGGCCAGTTTGGTGAGCAGTGGTGCGGCCACCGGGGTGCTGATATGGCCCGAAGAATAGTCCAGCATGAGGCCCGCGTCCGAAAGTTCCGAGATGGTCACGAGGTTCATGCGCCAGACCAGATCGTCCGGGTTCAGTTCCAGGCCCTGGGCTGCGGCTTCGATGGGGCCCCGGCCCGTGTGATGTTTGCGCGGATCGTAGCCCAAGAGGGACATGTTGGCCACGTCCGAACCCGGAGGCATGCCAGGGGGCACGGTCCGACAGCACCCGCAGCGCGAGCGGGGAGCCAGGTGGTCCAAGGTGGGAGTGTGGGCGGCCTGCAGTGTGGTGCGGCCTCCCAGGCTGTCCAGGGGCCACCCGGCCATGCCGTCGGCAACGAGAAAGACTGTTTTCGACATCAGATGATCCTGTAGTGCACCGGCGGATCGAGCACAAAGCTGAATTTCTTGATGGTTTCGAGGGCCGCGGTCACGTTTTGCATCTGCGCGGAATGACTGATGAAGACGATGGGTACTCCGTCGTTGGGCGCGTATTGACGCTGCACGACCTGGGCAATGCTGATGTTGTATTCGCCCATGACGCCGGCGATGGAGGCCATGACTCCGGGTCGGTCGACCACGGTGAAACGGAAATAATGACGGAACACGGTCAACTCCGGGGCCAAGATCTGGGCCTGGGGCAAGCGAGTCTCCAGGAAACCGGTGTTGTTGGGTACGCAATTGGTGCGGGCAAGGGCCAGGATGTCGGCCAGGACCGCGCTGCCCGTGGGCAGGTCACCCGCGCCTTGGCCATAGAGCATGACCGGGCCGACGGCGTTGCCTTCAAGTAATATGGAATTGAACGGGCCATCGACCTTGGCCAGGATGTGATCCTGACGCAGCAGAGCCGGATAAACCCCGGCATGGAGCAGGCCCGATTTTTCACGGACCTGGGCCAGAAGCTTTAACCGGTATCCGAATTCCTTGGCCAGGATGATGTCGAATTGTTCAACCTTGGAGATCCCTTCCACCGTGAGCTTGCTCATGGGAAAATCAAGACCGTAGGCCAGTCGGATGAGGATGACCAGTTTATGCGCCGCGTCGATGCCTTCGATGTCCAGGGTCGGGTCGGCCTCGGCATAGCCCTTGGCCTGGGCCTTGGCCAGGACCGTGGCGAAATCCTCGCCCTTTTCGGACATCTCGGACATGATGAAATTGGCTGTGCCGTTCAGGATGCCGGTCATGGCCTTGATCCGGTTGCCGGCCAGACTTTCTTTGAGCGTCTGGATGATGGGGATGCCCCCGGCCACGCTGGCTTCGTAATAGAGGCCAAGGTTCTTGCTGGCCGCCAGTTCAAAAAGTTCCGGACCGTGCTCGGCCAGGAGGGCCTTGTTGGCTGTGACCACGGATTTGCCATGGTTCAGGGCCTGGGTGATCAAGTTGCGCGCAAAATCGATGCCCCCGGCCAGTTCGACGATGATGTCGATTTCAGGGTCGTTGATCAGGTCGCCTATGCTGGTGGTAAAGGTCGTGTCCGTGGACGGGACGACGTTTCTGGGCTTGCTGAGATCACGGACCATGATAGTCTTGATTTTCAGAGTCTTGCCCAGTCTGCGAATGATCCAGTCGTTGTTTTCCTGGATGATTTTGACGAGTCCTGAGCCGACTGTGCCCAAGCCGACCAATCCGAGATGTATAACGGAGTCTTTCAAGAGATTCCTCCACGCCGCAGCATTGAGAAAAAGATTATCGAGCCGAAGATCCCTTTTTGCCGCATCATCGGCGCGCTGTCAAAAGAGCGGAAGTTGAAATTCCGGAATCATTTTTTATTGACGGTCCATGGGGTTTTGGATAACTAGCCACTTCTTCAACGGACGGAGAGGTGGCCGAGCTAGGCCGAAGGCGCTCGCCTGCTAAGCGAGTATAGGGGCTTAAACCTCTATCGAGGGTTCAAATCCCTCCCTCTCCGCCATCCTTGGAGGGTTGGCAGAGCTGGTTGATTGCACCGGTCTTGAAAACCGGCATGCCTTTGCGGGCATCTGGGGTTCGAATCCCTAACCCTCCGCCAAACAAACGAACAAGGAAGCGGGCTTAACTGCCTGACTTCCTTATTTTTTTTTCTTACGTTCAAGAATCAAAATCAGAAGTCAAACCTGCCTGCAAACGGGCCATTTTCTAAACTTGGTACACTTTCACTGTACAAAAGGGTTAGACAATGGCGTACCGTACATATTTGGTCAGAATTCAAACGACCTTTCATTTTCGATACGCTATTCCAAGATATATACTTGGCAATCAATCCCCTTTGATCATAAAGAAATCGCTCAAAGAACATGACCGGAAGAAGGCCACGAAATTATCAAGGTTTTT
>CAXNFJ010000254.1:0-4201 GCA_964201165.1 Desulfomicrobium sp. | reverse complement strand
GTCAGCACTTCCGGGGCCAGGACATAGGTGTTGCGGTGAATGCTGCCCAGGCGCAGGAATTCGGCATGTTCCAGGCCCGGAATCATGGCGAAGATGCGCTTCTGCTCCCCGTATTTGAGCTTTGTCTGAAATCCGACCATGTTCATGGCTGTCTTTTCCAGATTTTCCGCGCGCAACTGGATCACCGCGTAGGGCTGGCGGCCCGTGCGCGGATCGATCAGACCCACGGGCTTGAGCGGACCGAAAGAGAGAGTCATCTCTCCTCGTTCGGCCATGACCTCGATGGGCAGGCAACCTTCGAAGTGGATCTCCTTTTCGAACTCCCTCGGCTCAACCTTCTCCCCGGCCACAAGCTCGCGCACGAAGGCCAGGTACTCTTCCTCGCTCATGGGGCAGTTCAAATAGTCTTTTTCCTCCGGGGCGTAGCGCGAGGCCCAGAAGGCCACGTCCATGTCCACGGACTCCGTAAGCACAATGGGGGCGATGGCGTCATAAAAAGCCAAGGCGTCTTTGCCGACGATGCGGGCCAAGTCGTCGGACAGGGCGTCGCTGGCCAGCGGGCCGGCGGCGATGACCAGGGCCGCGTGTTCCGCTGCGTCCAACTCCGAAAGTGCTGCGATTTCACGCCGTACCAGGGTGATGCGCGGATGTTCCAGAATGCGCCGGGTCATCTCGCGGGAAAAGAGCTCGCGGTCCACGGCCAGGGCTTTGCCGGCGGGCACTTCCGTGACTTTGGCGACGTCCATGACCAGGCTGCCAAGCTCGGTCATTTCCAGCTTCAAGAGGCCGATGCCAGTTTCGGGTTCTGCGGAGCGGAAGGAATTGGAACAGACCAGCTCGGCCAGATTTTCGCTCTGGTGCGCGGGCGAGAAATGGTGGGGCTTCATTTCGTAGAGCACCACGTCGCGTCCGGCCTGGGCCAGCTGCCAGGCCGCTTCACAACCGGCCAGGCCGGCCCCGATAATTCCGAAGGTCTTGCTCATGCGTTCTCCCGTGTCGTTGCTCAAAGCCGGACTAGTGACCCAAGGTCGTGCCGGGGTCAATCTTTATGCGCGCAGCCCGCCGCGTTCACGATGCGGCGGGCTACGGTGGCGGGAAGAACCGGCGGGCCTGGCCCGTTCATTCAGGATTTCAGGTCGTGGCCGGCCGGTTGCGGACCCATTTTTCGGCCTCGACGATGACAAAGGCCAGGACCGAAGCGCCGAGGATCTTGAGCCATGGCAAGAGGCCGATGGGCGCGCTGCCGAAGAGGGCGTTCATCACCGGCGCGTAGGTGAAGCCGAGCTGCAGAAGGATCATCAGCGTAAACCCCCCAATCACCCACGGGTTGCTCCAGAGTCCCAGGGCAAAGGGAGAGCGGGTGAAGGAGCGGCTGTTGAAGAGATAGAAGGCTTCGACCATGACAAAGACGTTGACGGCCACGGTCCGGGCCTGGGCCTGGCTCCCGGTGGCGCGCAGCTCCCATTCATACAGCCCGAAAGCCGCGAGCAGCAGGATGCCGCCCACCAGGAAGATGCGGATGTACAGTTCCGTGTCCAGGATCGGCAGGCGCGGATCGCGTGGATCACGGTCCATGAGGCCCGTTTCCTTGGGCTCGAAGGCGAGCATAAGACCCAGGCAACCGGCCGTGGTCATGTTGATCCACAATATCTGGACCGGCAGGATGGGCAGGGCCACGCCCAGCATGATCGCGGCGAGGATGACCAGCCCTTCGCCGACATTGGTCGGCAGGGTCCAGACGATGAATTTGAGCAGGTTGTCGTACACGCCGCGACCCTCCTCCACAGCGGCCTCTATGGTGGCGAAGTTGTCGTCGGTCAGGATCATGTCCGAGGCCTCCTTGGCCGCTTCGGTCCCGCCCTTGCCCATGGCCACGCCGATGTCGGCCTGCTTCAGGGCCGGGGCGTCGTTGACTCCGTCGCCGGTCATGGCCACCACTTCGCCTCGGCTCTGCAGGGCCATGACGAGGCGCAGCTTCTGGTCCGGGGCGACGCGGGCGAAGACCGCGGTGTGGGCCGCCTTGGCCACCAATTCCTCGTCGGACAGCAGCGCCATGTCCGCGCCGCTTATTACCTGGCAGGTCGGTCGTCCGGGGCAGGTCTTAATGCCCAAACCCAGCTGCACGCCGATGGCCGCCGCCGTGACCGCATGATCGCCGGTGATCATCTTGACCTTGACTCCGGCCCGATGGAAAGCCTCCACGGCCAGGATGGCCTCGGGTCGGGGTGGATCGATCATGGCCTGCAGCCCGATGAAGATGAGGCCCGAGGCGACGTCGGCGTGCGCCAGGGTGGAGACATCCTCGGGCAGCTGCTTGCAGGCCATAGCCAGGACGCGCATGCCCGCAAGGCCCAGGCGTTCGACTTCGGCGCGGATCATTTCCAGATCCAGGGGCTCCAGGCTGCCGTCGTGCAGGAGCTCCAGGGTCGAACGCTCAAGCACTGATTCCACCGACCCTTTGAACAGGGCCAGGCGTGGGGCCTTGGTCCCTTGATTGTGCAATGTGGCCATGTACTGGTGTTCGGATTCAAATGGCAGCGTGTCGAGCCTGGGCAGGCGCCGGGTCTCGGTATGCTGATCCAGGTCGCCCTTGGCGGCTGCGACCAGCAGTGCGGCCTCGGTCGGATCGCCAATGACCTTTTCCCCGCTCTCGGAGTATTCGATGCGGGTGTCGTTGCAGAGCAGGCCTGCCAGCAAGGTCGTACGCAGGGCCTGATTCTCTTCTTCCAGCCCGTCGATGCCTCCTTGGGGATGGTAGCCCGTGCCATGGACGGCATGTCCTTTGCGGCCGGCATAAATGGCCGTGACCGTCATCTGGTTCTCGGTCAGGGTGCCGGTCTTGTCCGAGCAGATGACCGAGGCGCCGCCCAGGGTTTCCACAGCCGGAAGCTTGCGGATGATGGCTCCACGTGCGGCCATGCGCGAGACGCCCATGGCCAGGATGACGGTCACGGCGGCGGGCAGGCCTTCGGGGATGGCGCCCACGGCCAGGGCCACGGCGGCCATGAACATGTCGGAGGCTTTTTCCCCGCGCACAATGCCGGCGACAAAGGTCAGGGCGGCCAAGGCGAGGATGGCCCACAGCAGGATGTGGCTGAAGCTTGCGATCTTGCGGGTCAGCGGGGTGGCCAGCTCGTCGGCTTCGGAGACCATGGTCGAGATGCGGCCGATTTCGGTGTGGTCGCCCGTGGCCACGACCAGGCCCGTGGCTTGTCCATAGGTGATCAGCGTGGACGCGTAGGCCATGTTGCTGCGGTCTGCCAGAACCGTGTCGTGCGGAAGTTCTATGTCGCTTTTGCTTACGGGCACGGACTCACCGGTCAGGGCCGACTCGTCCACGCGCAGGTCTTTGATCGCGGCCAGGCGCAGGTCCGCCGGAACCTTGTCCCCGGAGCGCAGAATGACCACGTCACCGGGCACGAGTTCCTCGGCCGCCACGCGCCGGGTGGCCCCGGAGCGGATGACCACTGCTTCGGTGATCATGGCCTTGGCCAGGGCCTCCAAGGCACCGGCGGCCTTCGCTTCCTGAATGTAGCCGACAACAGCGTTGACCAGGACCACGCCGACAATGACAAAGGAGTCCACCACCTCGCCCAGGGCCGCGGTGACAATTCCGGCCACGATGAGGATATAGACCAGGGGTTGATGAAATTGGAGCAGAAAACGCTCAAGCTTGGTCTTGCCCTTGGTCGCGGTCAGAGCATTGGGTCCGAAGTGCTCGGCCCTGCGTTTGACTTCGAAGGTGTCCAGGCCCTTGTCCGTGTCGGTTTCCAGCAAGGTAGCCGCTTCACGGGACGGAAGATGATGCCAGAGCTTTCCAAGAAACGATTCCATGCGTTGCTCCTTGTGATGGCAGGCCTGCATTTTTTTCACAGCCGACCGAGAAATAAACAAGTATTTGCTGAGTAGAGTACATAATGGCAAACTTCAAGACGTGAAGGAAACGTCTGGCCTTGTCGAAGCTGGGTCGCCTTGAGCGGGGGGCCGGTGCGCCGCAGTAATCGTAATTTATTAAGGTTTACGCATGATATCAACATCTTGTAAAAATTTCATCCGGTGGCAATCTGTGGCCGGGGTGCTGATGCTCCTGGCCGTCGTGCTTGGGATGATCGCCATGAATACGGGCCTGAAGTCCTGGTACGACATGATTCGGGAGCCCGTCCTGACCATTTCCTTTGGTTCCGCGAGCGTTGGAAAGCCC
>CAXNFJ010000253.1:0-4215 GCA_964201165.1 Desulfomicrobium sp. | reverse complement strand
CTGGGTCTTGCCGCCGCCCTGGGCATGTTTTTGGGAACCATTCCACTCATCGGTGTGCACAGCATCTCGATTTTGCTTGTGGCTGGCTGGTTTCGCCTGAACAAGATCGTCGGGCTTGGCGTCAGCCAGCTGTGCATGCCGCCATTCGTGCCGGCGTTGTGTATCGAGGCGGGGTACTTTTTGCGTCATGGAAAATTTCTCACGGAAATTTCCCTGCGAACCCTTGGTCATGAGGCCCTGCAACGCATCTGGGAATGGTTGCTCGGATCGCTCATCCTGGCTCCGGCCCTGTCTCTCGTCATGGGCGTTACCGTCTTTGGCATGGCCAAGTGTGTATCTCTTGGCCTTCAAAAGCGATCAAGCCATGAACCGCAGGCCAAGTTGTGAAGAGTGAAAAAAAATGGACCAGCCGGAGCATAGGCTCACGCCTGCAACATGGCGTCTTTTATCTGCTCATTCGGACCATGGGCAGACGGCCGGCCTATATCCTGCTCTTTTTCGTGGCTCTTTGGTACACCCTCCGGCCCATGACCCGTGCCCGATCGGCCCCGTACATTACCCGACGCTTTCCGGATGCCGGGCATATCGGACGGCTCGTGCATTGCTTCCGCCTGAATTGGAATTTCGGGCTCACCCTGGTGGACAGGGCCGCGTCCGGCATCCTCGGCCAGTTTTCCCTCGCGGCCAGCCCCGAGGACGAAAAGACTCTGCACGCTCTTCTTCTTGAAGGCCGGGGGCTGATTCTTTTGACCGGGCACGCGGGCTGCTGGCAGACATCCATTGCCGGCTTGGAGAGTGCTGGCAGGCCGGTGCATGTGGTGATGCACCGCGCAACGGACGATGTGGATCGCCACTACTTTGAGCACTCCGGAGGTGAAACGCCGTTTCGCATTATCGATCCCCTGGGCTACCTCGGCGGGACCCTCGAAATGTTCGATGCCCTCAAGAAGGGGCATATTCTTTGCCTCATGGGCGATCGGGCCTTCGGTAGCGACCGCAACACGATCAGCGTCCCTTTTCTGGGCGGCAACGTGAATCTGCCCTTCAGCGCCTACAGGTTGGCCTCCGCCACAAGTGCCCAAATTCTCGTATTTTTTTCCAGGCGAATCGGCCCTGGGCGGACCATACACGAAATTGCTCGGATCATCTCCGTTCCCGGTGGACGCGGACGATCCGGTCAGGACTATCTGCCCTATGTCCGGGAGTTTGCTCTTGCCTTGGAAGAGCTGACAGCCAAGGCGCCTTATCAGTTCTTCAACTTCTACGACATGTGGGAAAACTAGGATTCATACATGGATATCAAGGAACAACTCAAACGCACCCTGATCAGCGAACTCAATCTCGAAGACGTGACTCCGGCGGATATCGAAGACGACGCGCCTCTTTTCGGTGAAGGTCTCGGACTTGATTCGCTGGACGCAGTGGAGATTGTAGTTCTCGTGCAGCGTTTGTTCGGAGTGGAGATCAAGGACATGGACGAGGGCCGAAAAGCCTTCCGGTCTGTCAACGCGCTGGCCGAATTCATTGAAGAACGTCGGGGTTAGGGTGCTGCGCGCTGAACCTGTCAGCGTGACCGGCATGGGCTGCGTCTGTGCTGCCGGCTCAAGTCTGGTGGAATGCTTGCTCGCCTTGGAAAATGGCGAGCGTGCGCCCAAATCACCGACGCGTTTTCAAAGCGTTCACGTTCGCGCCTATCCGGTTTTCGAAGTTCCGAAACGCTTTTTCGTTGACCGGGAACACGCCGAACCGGAATTGTTCATTACCGTGCATCTGGCCCTGCATGCCGCGCGTGAAGCCTTGGCCCAGGCTGGTCTGGAGCAAGTCGATTTGACCTCGGTTCGAGCGGGTGTCTGTATCGGCACATCTGTGGGCGCCTCCCTCAATCTCTTGGATTTCTATCGCGCGCACCGGGAGGGCAAGACACCCGCCATGTCTCCTGTGCGCCGCTACCTGAACTCCAACCCGGCCGTGGCCATGGCCCACGCACTGGGGACCAACGGGCCGGTGCAAACCGTTGTCAACGCGTGCTCCTCCGGTGCTGACGCCATCGGCATGGCCGCATCCTGGATCAGGCAGGATCTGTGCGATGTGGTCATTGCCGGCGGCGCGGACGAACTATCCGAAGTAACCTTCAACGGATTCATTCGGTTGATGATTTCGGACCAGGAGCCCTGCCGACCTTTCGATCGGTCCCGGGGCGGGTTGAATCTCGGTGAGGGAGCGGGAATAGTCATTCTGGAATCTCCGGCCTTCCGCGATCGGCGCAAGGCCAAAGAGGTCGCCACCGTTCTCGGCTACGGCACGGCTGCCGATGCGCATCATCTGACCGCGCCGCACCCCGACGGATTGGGTCTGAAACTGGCCATCGCCGCCGCGCTGGATGCCGCCGGCCTGACACCTGCGGACATCGCCTTCCTGAATGCCCATGGCACGGGGACCCTGAACAACGATGTTGTCGAAGCCGCCGTGTTCAAGGAGATTTTTCCAGGCACCCCGTTCATCGCCACGAAAGGCATGACTGGGCACACCCTGGGTGCCGCCGGCGCCATTGAGGCCATCTTCACCATGGCCCACATCGCTGCGGGCGAACTCCCCGCCAGCGTGGGCTTTGCCATCGAAGATCCGGCTCTGAGCGTGGCACCGACCACGATTCGGACCCCGGTACGCGGGAAAGGGGCCATATCCCAATCCCTTGCTTTCGGAGGAAACAATTCGGTGCTCGTCATCGGCACGGGGAGGGGGCTCTGATGCGTATGGCTGTCGAAGGAATGGGAGTCGTGAGCGCCGGGGGGAATTCACCCCTGGCGCTGGCACAAAACGCACAATTGGCTTTGCGTGGAGAGCGCCGGTCAACGCTGGCCTCCAAGGCCGATACCACGGCTCTGGCGCAGTACGTGCCCACCCGGAATCTGCGGCGCGTGGATCATTTCACCCGCATGGTTCTCCTTGCCGCCTATTCGGCTCTTGAGGATGCGGGGCTGACCAGCGCGGATCTCGGGCAGACGGGGATTGTTCTGGCCACGGGCTACGGCCCGGCCAGACTGACATTCGACTTCCTTGACTCGATCATCGACTTTGGTCCGGAGATGGCTTCACCTCAAGCTTTCGCCCATTCCGTGCACAACATTCCGGCTGCCACGATTGCCCTTATGGTGGGCCTTCGGGGCCCCTGTTTCACCATCTGTCAGCTCGACACGGCCTTTGCCGCGGCTGCGCTCACAGCTCGCACCTGGATGGCCGAAAATCGGGTGACGCGTGTTTTGCTCGGGGCCGTGGATGAGCATACGGATTTGCTTGATGTGAATTCACGGCGCATCGCCTCGGAATTGCTCTCCGAAACTTCAGGGGGGCGGCGCGATCTTTTGCCGGGTGAAGGAGCGGTCTTTTTTTGCCTCCATGCCGATCCCGCCCATGCCCGCCATGGCTTTTTCGAAGAGATCTCAATGTCCCGAGGCGGAACGCGCGTTGGTGCGGACCCTGTATTTTTTTCGGGCTCCGCGAGTTCCGAACGGCGGGGATCCATGGACTTGATGTTTGATTTGTCCCCGGCGTACGGAAATATACCGATAGCCATGGCTTTTGATGCGACCCTCGCACTCCTCGCCATTCAGGGACTGTTGAGCCCGATCATAAGCGGGAACGCGGCGGTTCAATGTCAGAGCAGAGACCGCTTCGGCGTGACGGGGAGCATACGTGTAACTTCCGGGTCGCGCCCATGAAGCCCTCCCTCGCACTGACCGCCCCGGACCTGCAAGCGGTGCTGAGCAGCCTTTTGCGCGACGCGCGGCTTCATGCCGGCAATGCGCATTATCTCTTCGCCAATAGCGAAAATACGGACGGGCGGACTCCGATGCTGCCCGGTGTATCCGGACTTGACGTTGCCGGGCTGAGGTCCGTGGCAAGCTCCTTTGCGCGGATGCTGGGTGGTGCTGAAAATGCCGTGGAGCAGCTGATGTGCCTACCCACTTTGGGCGCATGGGCCAACGCCGCGCTTGAGTTGTGGCAGCGCAATCCCGCTGAGCTCGTCTTCATGACCTCCGGCAGCACAGGCACTCCCGTCGCATGCAGACAATCCTTTGCGTTGCTGGAGCAGGAGATTCACGCCCAGGCGGAAATTTTCAAAGAACATGTCCGGGTCGTCTCGCTGGTTCCCCGGCATCACATTTACGGCTTCCTGTTTTCCATCCTTCTGCCCAAGGCGTTGCGCATTCCTGT
>CAXNFJ010000252.1:0-4233 GCA_964201165.1 Desulfomicrobium sp. | reverse complement strand
GATGGCTCTTGAATGGTCCTTGATGCCTGTGTCAGTTTGACAGGATGAACAACCTCAATTTCTCCAAGCCCCAGAATTTGATTCAGGAGAGATGTCCCTAGTGTGGCCGATGGCGCATAACCGTCCACGAGCAGGATCTCCGTGGTCTCGCCTGGTCCGAGGTCCACCTGGATGCGCAGGCTGGCGATGGGATCAAAGGTGTAATGCAGAGCCCTGTCTTCCAGCCCGTGCAGCGGCTCAGTCAGACCTGCGGGGTCGCGCAACGTGTTGTCGCCGACAAAAACTCCCCGGTTGTCCTCATATCCGGCCAGACGGGCTCGGGTCTGATCCGGAATGTGAACCGCATGGAAATAGACCTCGGGTGAGGGCCGGGTGTCCTTGGGATTGGAAGGCGCGGTCTTGAGCATGCGGTTTCTGCTGAAGATGGCCTGCAGCTGGGGCACAAACCATGTGGCGATATGCTGACGGTTGTAGAAAGGGTGGCGTAGCGGGGGATTCGGGTCGTTGAGACAGATCTCCCGGTATGAGGTCAATTCCAGGCGTCTGGAACGCTTTTGCGTGTTGGTCAGTCGAATCCGGCAGATCTCCGCGGTCTGGTTCGGCGGCACGGTGATGTCCGCTTGGGCCTCGATGCCGTGACAGAGACAGTCGAGCCGCACTGAAAGCGGTCCGGTGGATTCCACGGAGGTCTGGGCGTCATCGCGACGGATGGGGCGGCAGCCCAGGGACCAGGGGGAGGCGCCTTCCTCGCGCAGATACAGAAATTTGCCTGCATTGTGCGCACGGGACGAGGGCCGGTTGGTCAGATCATATTCAACGCCGTGCTTGATGTCGCTGAACACGCGGCTGTATCCGCGACCGTCCCCTGTCACCAGGGCGGCGTAGGTCCCATTGTTCAGTATGAACTCGTCCGAAGGGGAGAAGCCGGGTTTTTGCAATCCGCAGGCGACACAGACATCGGCTTTGAGGAGCTTGCGGGGGCGGAAACGGATCAAGGCGATGACCAGTGCCGCGCCCATGAAGAGGATGATCAGCACGGCCAGGGGAGATGCTTGGCCTTGGCCCGATTTCTGGATGGCTTCGGCTCCGTCCCAGACGTGAGCCCAGTCAGCTCCCATAGGCAGGAAGAACGGGATGAGCAGGGGCGCCCAGGTGGCAAAGCGGCGCAGGGCTTCGGGAATGCAACGCGTACGGCCGGCATGGCCCTGAAAGCGGGCCAGCAGTTCATCCAGGGCGTCACCGCCGACAAAGGACAGGTTGACCAGGGTGGCCACGCGCAGGCCCATGTGGTCGAACCAGATCAGGATGCGAAACCAGTCATAGGCCAAAAGATGCAGGAAGGTCTGGATGCTCCAGCCCCGAAAGGCCTCGGGGGTGAGCATGATGCTCTGCCAGATGGCGGCCAGGGTTCGCACGGCGCCGTCCTGATTGTACCAAGTGGGATCGGGCGAGATGCGCAACAGGGAATAGATGACCGGAGCCATCCACAGCCCCCAGCGCAGAACGCGCACGGTCTGCTCGGCCACGGCGATGAGGCCCTGGCGGCTCATCAAGAGGCTTATGGGGGCCCAGCTGCGCGCAAAGAGGGCGGTCAAAAAGAAAAAGTTTATGCTGAAAAGTGGCGCTGCCAACGACCAGTTGATGACCCCTGAGACGGATTCATTGAAGAGAATGCGCGCGCTGCCGGTATGCGGGCCAAGGTTCATGGCCCCCCATTTGCTGAACAGGGGATAGATGACGTAGTCATACGGAATGGCCTTGTGCAGGGTGACATAGAGGCGGAATTTGTCGAGCACGACGATGGACTGGCTGGGATCGACATACCATGCGATGGCTCCGCCGATGAACCCCCCGAGCAAGGTGCCGGTCAGATACGTCCGCCAGTTTTGCAGGTGCATGCGCTTGCCCCGGACCATGTCCAGGACGTCCATGGTCATGTTCGCTCCGGCGTAGGCCAGGGCGCCGATGCCGGAACCCAAGAGGAAGCGTGCGCCCTGTGACTTCAGCATCAGGACCTGGACGGGGATGAGGTACAGGCCGCAACCAATCAAGGCACCGCGGAGATAGAGATGTGGCTGAAGGGCACTGTCCACAAGACGGGAGAAAAACGGGCGGCTGCCGTCAAAGGATTCGAGGATGGTTTTGGCCAGGGGCATGAAAAGAGCCCCCAGGACCAGGTGAATCAGCAGGGGCTGAATCAGATATGTAGCGTTCAGAAGGTGGGATTGGGTCATGCCGTGGACAAGAAAGAGCAGACCCAGGAAAAGCGCGCTGTAGGAGGCTCCCTTGCCCATGCCTTCGCGCAAGTAGCCTGCGCCCCAATATCCGACCGGCCGTCTGCCCTTGAGCGCGTCCATGAGCAGGCCCGTCAGGAGAAAGGTCTGGCCCCACAAGCCAGCCTGGGCAAGCGCCACGGCCACGATGGCGGCAAGGATGCCCAGGCCAAGCGGCAGGTTGGCGACCAGTTCCGTGGAACCCAGATCGGCCACAAGCGGGGTCAGTCCCGCAAAGGCCGCGCTGCCGAGGAGGAGCAGATAGGCGCGGGGTTCGCGCAGCAGAATACGGATGCACAAGGCGTTCAAAATAAGGGCGGCGGCCATGTTGAATCCGGCCAGAACCAGCACCCGTCCGTACAATTCGTGCCCGCGTGTTCCCAGCAGACCGGCCCCGGGAAAGAAGGCTCCCATCTGCTGCAGCAGAGCAGGAGTCTGCAAGAGCAAAAGCCAGTTGAAGACAAAGGGTGCGGCCAGAAGACTGAACTGGGCGAGCAGGGATGCATGCCGTCCACTGCGTGCCAGGGCGATGGCCAGGAGCAGAATCTGGGCCATGGCCATGGAGGCGGCGCACAGGGGGCTGAGATGCAGCAACTCGGACCAACTCCCCGGAGCCTGCCAGATGGCGATATTTCCGCTGCTGGCCAATGTCAGCACGATCGGAATCAAGGCGTCCCGCAAGGCTTCGAAGAGACTCGGGAGACGGCGGGTGGCGTTCAGACACAGAGCAAGGGCGCTGATGAGTCCAAGTGCTCCGGCCAGGACGGGCGGGCCGAAGGACGTTGAAATCAGCGGGATGGTCTGAGTCCAGAAAGAAGTTTCACCGTAAACAAGCACGGCCACGGGTGAAAAAAGCAGTAGGGCTGCGCAGATGCCGAGCCTGGAAAACCAGGGGGAGGCCGCATAGGAGGATGTGTTCACGAAAAATCCGCTGTGGCTGAAGGTGAGAGGGCCGGATCTGTCTCTGGTTCGGGCCGACCGGGCGCGCGAGGCATCGGTGAGGTTCCCGTGATGCGTCCTTCTTGGCATTTGCGGAGCACAAATTCAAGGCTTGCCTTGAACTGGAATGCGCGAGTAAACGTGTCAGGGAAAATTAAGCTGCGATCAGCATCGCGTCACAAGTTGGTGACCATAACGGAGCTACGTACATGCGGCACTGTCAGATTCGAGGGGCAGATACTTTTTGTGTCATCTGCGCCTCTGTGTTCTGATTCTTGGCGAGCTGGTTGGCACTGGCGGTCCGAGGTCATGATTCCGACGGCCTGTTCATGCATACGGGGCATGGCGAGTGGATCCGGCGCACCCTGCAGAATCCACCACCGTTCATGATTTTAGAGTGTTAGGGTCTAACATGTCGTTACGCTTCTGTTTTTTCAATGAGGAGGTTTTATGAATCCTGCGGCACTCATCCCCTCGGCGGAGAGTATCCCCGTGGCCTGGGGCTGGTTTGAAGTTTTCAAGTTGTCGACGTTTTGGATCCATCTCCTCCTCATGAACACGGTTTTCGGCGGGGCCATGTTTGCGTTGATAAACGGCACGTCCTCCGGCGCCGGTCCTCAATTGGCCAAGCGTCTGCCCACAATCTTGGCCCTGACTGTGAATCTCGGCGTGCCGCCCCTGCTTTTTCTGCAGGTTCTGTATGGACAATTCCTGTACAGCACAGCCGTTCTCTCCGCCGTGTACTGGATGCTTCTGGTGGCCCTGGTCATGCTCGCCTACGGGTTGCTGTATGTGCACGCCTGGCGGGTCAAAAAGGCATCGCCGGGCGCATTGTCCGCGCTGGCCCTGCCTTTGGCTGTATGCTTCCTGCTGGCCACGAGCTTCATTTTGACCACTGTCATGTCGCTGATGATCCGGCCCGAGGGGTGGACGCAGTATTTTCAGAACCCACGCGGCACGATTCTGAATCTTGCGGATCCCACCTTTTTTCCGCGTTGGCTGCATTTCGTGTTCGCCTCCA
>CAXNFJ010000251.1:0-4236 GCA_964201165.1 Desulfomicrobium sp. | reverse complement strand
CATCCCGGGCATTTGGATATCCATGAGGATGCAGCCGAACTCGTCCTCCTCCAGGGCCCGCAGGACTTCATGCCCGTTGTGCACGGGCCGGACTTCATATCCGATCCTGCGCAGCACGGTTTCGGCCAGAACCTGATTGATGTGGTTGTCCTCGGCCAGCAGGATTTTTCTGCACCGTGAAACTCCATGCGCTTTGCGCGGAGGCGGGCCCGATGGTGCGTTGGGGATTAGGTCCACGCTCAGGCAGATGGTTGTCCCGAGGTGCTCTTCGGAGGAGACGGACAGGGTGCCGCCCATGCGCGCGATGTGCCGCCGGACCAGCCCCAGCCCCAGGCCCGCGCCTTGAAAGGGGCGGGTGGGAGAGTCGTCGGCTTGGGAAAAGGGCTCGAAAACCCGGGTCAACTTGGCGTCGGGGATGCCGATGCCCGTGTCGCTCACGCTGATGAGGAGTCTGTGCCGTTCCCGGTTCGCGTGGATGATGGCCCCATGCACGACGATGCAACCCTGACGCGTGAATTTGATGCTGTTGGCCAGAAGATTGCGCAGAATATGTCCCAGGAGTCCGGCATCGCCGCGATACGTGGCTTCCGGAGGGAGCTCCACGTCGCATGTCAGCCGCAGATGTTTTTCCTCGGCTTCCTGGCGGAAGGCTTCGCAGCCGGCCGTGAGCAATTCCCAGGGAGAAAAACCGGCCATCTCGTTTGCGGCGGAAGCATTCCCGGAGTTGGAAAGTTCGAGAATGTCGTTGATGGTCTGGAGTAGATTCTTGCCGGACATGATGGCCAGGGACAGGTGCTTGCGAAACTCGTCGCTGCCGTTTTCGTTGCCCATCAGCTGCAGCATGCCGAGGATTCCGTTCAGCGGGGTGCGCAATTCGTGACTGATGTTGCTGATGAAGCGGTCTTTGGCGACCTCCGCGCACTGGGCGTCGGCCCGCGCTTGCAGCAGGGCTTGGGCCGAGGAGTATGCTTCGCTGATGTCCCGGATGATGCCGATCATGGTGCACGGCTGGATCTGCTTGCCGGAGATGCATTGCGCATGGAGCATGGCGACACGCGTCTGGCCGCTCCTGTCCATGAAGCAAAAAGGGCTGCTTTCCATGTGCCCGCAGCGCAGTCCCGTGAAAATCTGCCGGAGCAGAGGCCTGCGATCATGCCTGAGCACCTTGCGCAGCAGAGCCCGAAACATGTTTCTGACATGGGGGGTCGGAGCCAAGGCGAGGGTGGCGAGCATGGCATCGTCGAGCTCCAGGGTGCCTGCGGCAAGATTCCAGTCCCAGGCCGTGATCTTGGCCGCGTCCTGGAGCAGGCACCGCCTGGCCACGCTTTTCATTCTGGAGATTTCGTGATTCTTTTTGGCCTCGGTGTCGGCCAGATAGCACAGGAAGGCGGGGTGGGACTTCCAGGAAATGCCAATGACGCTCAGGGACATGGGAAAGATGCTTCCGTCCTGGCGGCGGCCATGGGTCTGTCTGTGCAGCGGCGTGCTCAGCTGTTCCGGTACGGTATTCTGGAAAATTTGGGCGGCCATGGACCACGCGCGCGGATCCAGGAAAGACATGACCTCCAGCTCTTGCACCGCAGTCTCGGGCGCGTGGCCGAAGAGCGCGCGGCACGCCCTGTTCGCGTAGAGAATTTTGAAGGCACTGACCACGGCAATGCCAAAAGGGGCATTGTCGGCGACGTCGGTGTTTGCATCAGGGACCGTGGCCTGGAGTAGACTGACCTGTTTGCGCAGGGCGTCTCGTTCCTTGATAAGCTGGTCGATTTCCGCTTTCTGAAGGTCGTCGGAGTTCACGGAGGTATCCTAGTTTTACAAGGAAAGGTAGCTTTCTCCGGTAGTTATAGAAGTTTCACAAGGGCTGCAACCCAAATGTTCCGGCGTTGACGGTTTGGACCGATGGGAGATGCGTGGGCGCACGGTTCAGTACTGCGCAAGGCCCCGGAGTGCGGGGCCTTGCGCAGTACTGAATGGATAAATTGAAATTAATCAGGCAGGAATCTCACAGTGCTGCATGAGAGGAGGCCGTGATTTTTGTTGGTGCCACGAAGGCTCATTTTTGTGTCCACGAGCCGTCCGGACTCTGCACCCATGTGCCTTTGGCTTCCTTGCCCGCAATCTGGGACGCGCGGGCCTGGCCCACGAATTCGGGAGTGGTTTTCTGGCGGGCGCCGATGGCCTTATAGACTTCCTTGCGATCCTGGTTTTCTGCGTTGATGACGTCGGCGTTGGGCTTCTGTCCCGTACGGAATTCCAGAAAGCCCTGATTGTTTTCACCGACGAGGCCCTGGGCTTTGAGTTCGTTGATGACCGGAAGGCGGGCCAGCATTCTGTCCTTGATGGCGTCGCAAAGCGCGTCTTGAGCGCTGAAAAGGGTGCCCAGCAGGGTCAACAGCATCACGACGCAGAGTGTATTCGAGCGCATATATCCTCCCTTACTTGTTCAGCTTTTGTTCGGCATTGTCGATGTCGCCGAAGAAGTCCTCGAGATCCTTCTGGACTCGGACATTGACATCGATGGTGATGTGGATGGGTTTGACCTCCACCGGGGCCATTTGCACTTCGTGGCGGGTGCTGCAGGCGCTGAGCAGCAGCGTCACGGTCAGGGCCATAAAGAGGACTCGCACGTTAACCTCCGTTTTTCATCAGTTCAATGAGCTGTCGATATTGCAAGAGTTGATCCAGAGGCAGGCGGAAATTCACGTCCAGGCGGATGCCCTGGAACACGGAGCCGGGAGACTCTCCCGAAACCCGGGCAAAACCGCCAATGTCGCGGTTGAAGGTGAAGGGCAGGGGCTTTTCCGGTTTCCCGTTCAGCTGCAGGGAGACAATGAGCTCCTTTTGCTGGGTGTTCATGCGGATTTTGGCCCATTCGTAGGAAAAGTCCTTGAGGGCTTCCGCAGCCAGGTCCAGTTGCCCATATTGGGCTGATCCTTGCGGGACGCCGGCGGTCAGGATTTCCGTGCCCTGGACCCGGAGTACTCCTTTTTCGCCGGGAGTGGAATAGAGGAAGCCGTTGTCGAAGGTCAGGGAGCCGTCGGCATAGCGCACGGGAATGCGGCCGTTGACCGTGCCGTCCCCCTCGGCCCGGGTCATGCCGAGCTGCCCCAATGCCCGGGCCAGCACCACCTGATCGCAATACAGCTCCACGGTGTAGTCTTCCACGTTCGGATTGACGCGAAAGGCCTGACTGCCGACGCGTCCCCCTGCCCAGCGAAAATCGCAGCCTTCGACCAGGATGCTGTGCAGGGCTTCGACCTGGAAACGGAGGTCGCCCTGGTCCAGGATCACGGCGCCCAGTTGCAGGCGGTCAAAGGCCATGCGCCCCCCCGGGTCGGAGCGGAGGGTGAGCAGGTCGGAGAAGGCCAGGGCGGCGGAGCCGTTGTTCAAGGTGGTCTTGCTTTGGCCATGGGCCAGGGAAAGGCCGGTCAGCTTCATGCTCGCGGGGACCATGGGCACGCCCCGGCTCAAATCCAGGCGGGCGGTCGCGTCCAGGCGCACGCTGCCGGACAGCTCGTTCAAGGTCGGGGCGAACTGGGCCAGATTACCGGGCAGGGTCAGCTTCTGAGCCGCGTTGACTTCCACCCATGACGCTTCGGGTTTGAGCATGTCCAGGTGCCCTTTGAGGGATGCGCGCACCGCCACAGGCAGCACGGACACGGAGCCGTCGAGGCTCAGTCCGTGAACTTTTTGCACTATGCTGGATGAAATTTTTGCCAGGCTCTTTTTTTTCCAGTTCACGTCGACATTCATGCTGCCGGGCGATGCGGCCGGGTGGGGCCAGGCCAGGGGCAAGCGCATGGTCATGACGGCGGCGGCGTCCCCGCTTTTGGCGTCGGCGCTTGCGTTCAGCGTCCCGTTCAGGATCGGTTCATCACCCAGTTCGAAGGCGCATTGGGCGCCCAGGTCGCGCGCGGTCAGGGTCAGGGCAGGGGTCCTGGCTTCCAGGCGTGCACCGTCCAGGCGGACCGTTCCCGTCACGGCGCCGGAAAGCCGGGTCGCGGTGCAGTTCATGTTCAGCCCCGACATGTTCATGGTGGCCGTCGTTTGGGTCAGGCGCAGCGTGCCGAGGGCAAGGCCGCAGTCCATGCGCAGGTCGGTTCCGTTGGTCGAGATGTCGAGGGAAACGGGGGTTGGTTCCAGGGTGGCCTTGAGCTCCGGGGTCTCGACCAGGCTGATGTCGATGGCGCCCAGTTCGGCGCGGGTGCGCATGTCCCATCCCTGATCCGTGCGGTG
>CAXNFJ010000250.1:0-4253 GCA_964201165.1 Desulfomicrobium sp. | reverse complement strand
CAAGACTATTTTGAGCAACCTTGAATCTGTCTAGAATTTCCTTCGCTTGCATCTATAACCTCCATGCAATTTTCTCTGCCAGACATGTGGCCCAACGACACGGCTAACCCGCCGCGCCTATCGTCGAAAAGGGGGCACTTTTCACTTTGGTTTTTCTTGGCAATGCTTGCGCCAGTGTCCGTCCTTCATTCAACTTCGCATCTTCCAGCGGTAGGCACCGGGAAATGTAGTCAGCGTAAACCTCACCTTGCTCCGATCTCGCAATTTCTTTTTGCAATTCCGCTACAAGAAAAGTTGCGGCAACAGCAAGTCCTTCTTTTGTCATACATATATAAGTGTATGGTCACCCTTGCTTGCAGAGGTACGGGCTGCCGACAAACTCGGTGTTTTGTCTGCGTGACATGCAGCGGATGTGTGGGGGATTGTCAGGGCGTGGCTGTGCGGGATGCGAGCAGAGCTTTGGCGCAGCCGCTGGCCATGATTGTGGCGCAGCCTGCCAGTTGCAGGGCGGAGAGGTTTTCCCCGAACAGGGACCAGCCGAAGAAGACCACGGCCAGGGGTTCGAAATAGGCCAGGGTTCCGAAGGTTGCGGCGGGCAGGCGGCTGAGGGCCGCCACGGCGAAGGTGATGGCCAGAAAGCCCGGAATCAGGCCCGTAGCCAGGAGCCAGAGGGCGTTCACGGCGGTGATTTCGGGTCGGGAGTGCAGGAAGAAGGGCAGCATGACCAGGGCTCCGATCAGGAGCTGGTAAAAGGCGCGGGTCATGACCGGGACGTGGGGCCGGATGCGGCGGTTCATGAGGATGAAACTCGCGTAGCAGAGCATGGCCAGGGCTGCCAGGCCGAGGCCCGCCGCATGGTTCGAGCCGTCCGCGAAATCGAGCCTAAATTCCATCATGGCCGCGAAGCCGAGCATGGCCAGGCCGATGAGAATCCAGCCCGCGAGATTCAGCCGCTCCCCCATGAACCAATGCGCGAAGATCGAGGCGGCCACCGGAGCCAGATAGACCAGCATGATAGCGTTGGCCATGGAGGTCAGGTTCATGGCCTGCACGTAGAAAATGATGAACCCGGCCAAAAGCGCGCCGTTGACGATCACGGGCCAGGTCGGCCAGCGCCTGAGTGTCCCGGCCTGACGGGTGGCCAGGAGAAAAATGGCCAGGAATCCGGCTCCGAGCAGGAGGCGGAAAAAGGTGATTGTCTCGGCGGGCAGGCCGGTGATTCTGGAGAAGACGCCGATGGTGCCCATGAACAGGGCCGAGAGGATGGCCAGGGTGATGCCGGTCGAGTCCATGGGGAAATTTCTCCGGGGCGAAACGGGATGGGCCGGAACGCGTATCAAGCGCTCCGGCCCTTTTTCTATTCGAGGATATTGACCGTGGCCGGGCCCCTTTTCACGGGGCGGTGGTACTGCACGTCCGGCCTGCCGAAGAGCATCGCGTAACCGATGGCGTGATCGGCCGGGATGCGCAGGGTTTCCCGCAGCTCCGGACAGATGGCCAGGGCCATCATGAACATGCCGTCCCAGAGGGAGCCCAGTCCATGGGCGCTGGCCCGGAGCTCGAAGGTGGTCAGGGCGATGTGCGCGTCCTGCACCGCACAGGGCACGCCGGGCGGAGTGCTCGTCAGCAGCATGTGCGGGGCGCCCCGGAAGATGATGTCGCGTCCGTCCGTCCGCCATGCCTGGACGGCGAAGCCCAGGTACTGGGAGATAAGCCCTTCCGGCAGCTTTCCGGCGTCGGCCAGGGCGCCGAGGCGGTCCAGGGTCTCGCGGCGCAAGGTGTCCATGAACGCCTTGTCCCGGACCACCGTGAACACGACGCCCTGGGCGTTGACCCCGGTCGGTGCGTGGCAGGTGGTGTTGACGAGTTCGTCGATGAGGTCCCTGGGAACGTTTTCGTCCTTGTAGCGCCGCACGGAGCGACGCCATGTGATCAGGTCGGTCATCTGCGCAGCAGAGGGCAGTTCTTTTTCCACCGCGCCGTCCTTGGGGGTCAGTCCCAGGATGGACACGGCCCCTGTCGGGCAGACGGTGTAGCAGTGCTGGCAGCGGTAGCAGCGTCCTTCATCGGTGATTTCGGGGAACTCCCGCATGGCGATGATGCCGGCCGGACAGTCGGCCGCGCATTCGCCGCACTGGATGCATTTGTCCTTGTCGATCTGAAAGTCGATCATCAGTGTCCCTCTTATCAGGCCGACCCAAAATGGCGATCTGCTGCGTCAGCGGAACAAGCCAGACCACTTATGTATGCGCAATACACTGCGCGTCCTGGCTTTTTCCGCTTCCTTGCATCTCACCATTTTTGAACGGCCTGCGAATTTTGAATTTTTCAACAGTCAGTTATTCGCTCACAGATTCCAGAGCCGGAAAGCTGTCCAGATGCGGCTTTATCGCTCCGCCCAGCCAGGCGATGGTCTGCCCGAGATTCTTCATGTTGCCAAGGCCTTCAGCATCCCCCTCGACCTCGCCCTTGTCACGGCCGTAGCCCATGTTCCAGTACACGGAACCGGGGATGATCATCTGGTTCATGAGGAACATGTGGTTGATGGTGTCATAGACGTGGGTGGCCCCGCCCCGTCGCACCGCGACCACGGCCGCGCCGATTTTGCCCTTGAAGGCGCGGCCGTTGGCCAGGGCGACCAGTCCGGCCCGGTCCAGCAGGGCTTTGAGTTCGGCGGAGACATCGGCAAAATAGGTCGGCGAGCCGAAAATCAGGGCATCGGCGCGCAGCAGTTTTTCCATGACCGGGTTGAAGACGTCGTTTTTCATGGAGCACTGGCCGTCCTTGCTCTCGAAGCACTTGTAGCAGGCCTGGCATCCCCGGATTTTCTGTCCGCCGACCTGGACCAATTCCGTTTCCCAGCCCGCCTTGATCAGGGGAGCGAGGGCGTGCTGCAAAAGAATTTCCGTGTTGCCGCCCTTGCGTGGGCTGCCGTTGACTGCGACTGCGTACATATTTTTTCTCCTTGGTTTGATTGACTGCGTGTTGCAGGTCCGGATAGAGCATATGCCAGCAAATTTGAAAAGTACTGTCTATAATGTCTGGTACACACACGGAGTATAGTAATGGATGAAAATCAGACCCGGCCCTGCAAGGTCAAGGAAATTTCCGGCAAGCGCTATCGCTGCTATTTCGAGCTTACCCTCGCAGTCATTGGCGGGAAGTGGAAGCCCATCATCCTTTATCACCTGTCCTTGGCCGCGGCCGTGCGTTTCGGAGAGCTGCGCCGGGGCATGTCCGATGTGACCGAACGCATGCTGACCCGGCAGCTGCGCGAACTGGAGGCCGACGGGCTGGTGCATCGCGAAGTCTACCGCGAGGTGCCGCCCAAAGTCGAGTACTCCCTGACGGACATGGGCCGCAGCCTCATCCCGTTGCTGCTGCAGATGCGGGCCTGGGGAGTGGAGTATGAGAAGTTCCTGGGCGGGGACGTGATCTTTGCGGGTGAAGGGTACGAGCGGCCGGACATGGCGGCCGGAAAATGCGGGTGAGGGACTCGGGCGCCGAGATTCAGCGTCCGGCGTGTCGGCCTGGGAGTCGAGCGGCCAGGGACGGCGCGGCAGCCGTGATCAGAAGAACCAGGGGCCAGATGTTGCCGTCCGTGAAGGTGTAGGCCCCAAGCAACTCCGTCCATGAACGGCCCATCACCAGACCTCCGAAGCCGAACTCGAACACAAGGGTGAGAGCGAGCCACAGCGCCCCCATCTGCCATGGCTGCATTGATCCGCGACGGACGAGGCGAGGTACAAAGACCACCGCGACGGCGATGATGCAGGCCGACAGCAGCAACCCGCTGAGCGCCTGCGCCCATGGATTGCCCAGGCTCGGAAGCAGCACTGCCTCCCGGAAGGCGCCGTTGAGGATGGCCAGGGGCAGGATGAGCGCCCAGACGGCGATGGCTTTGATTGCTTGCCTGAGGCCCCCGCGCTGGAAGGCGCGGAAGGGTCGCTTGATTTCGTGGGCAGGCGCGTCCTGGTCGCAGGCAGGGCTGCGCCGTGCTACCACGGGGCGAGCAGGAAGGTCACGGCTATGCCGGCCGGGATGAGGGCCAGACCGGGCACCATGATGCGCGGCAGGAGCTTGCCCGGGTCCTGGTGAAAGTAATTGCAGGTCATCAGGTAGCAGATGTGCATGGGTGAGGACATGATGCCCGCCAGCCCGGAATAGAAACCGAGGCTCAGTATGGCCGGGATGAGATGGGCCTGCCCCGTTGAGTGCGCAAGGCCGAACAGCAGGGGGAAGGTCGCGCCGAC
>CAXNFJ010000249.1:0-4260 GCA_964201165.1 Desulfomicrobium sp. | reverse complement strand
CTTCAGATAATCCTGCAGGGGTTCGGAATACAACCTGGGTTCCATGTTGGCCGGGTCGTGGCAGTTGGCGCAGCCGATGGTGTTCTCGTCCATGTCGACCTTTTTGCGGAATTGGTTGAAATCCTTGGCCCAGAAATCGTCGCCGTATTCCTTGATCCAATTGATCATGATCGCGCCCTTGCAGTTCCAGCAGGTGGCGGGCAGTCCGGCTTTTTCATCATAGCGGTTCAGGCGGTCGATGTGCAAAATGTCTTTCAGGGCGTAGGTGTGCCCGCGCGCGGCCCGGTATTCATAGCTGAAGGGATATCCGAGCCAAAGATTTTTCAGGTAGGGCTGGGCGTGCTTGTAGCCCTTGGGCAGGGGGTTGACGTTGTCTTGCTTGTTGTAGGGCACGGATCCGCCATACTCGGTCATGATTTCCGACTCGTTGTTCCTGAGATACGTTTCATAGTGGAGTGGAAATTCAGCCTTGAAGGCGGAATTGCGGATCTCTTCCGACTTGAGCTTGGTCTTGAATTCCGGTGTCTTGGGATCCGAAACATCGGAACATGCGCTCAAGGCCAGAACGCAGCCCGCGGCCAGCAAGGCGAAAAGGGTTCGTGTATTACGCATCGGCGGCGCTCCTTTTGGCTACGGGGATTTTGGGGGAGTGGGGCACGTGACGGTGGCAGTCCGTGCAGAATTTCTTGCTCTGCATGACCACTGTGCCGGTTGTCGCGCTGTGGCAGCGTTGGCAGTTGACCTGGGTGACGTCCTTGGTCTCTTCGCCGGGGTGGATGAGATCCGGGATGGAGCTGGTCGCCGTGGCCACAATGTCGCGCGTGCCTTCCTTGGCCTTGAACGGGATCTTGGCCGCCAGATTGTGCGGGGCATGGCATTCGTTGCAGGCCAGTTCGGCATGCACGGAACGGCTGTGCGTCAACGCCGCCTCGTCCATGGAATGACAGCTGCCGCAAAACATGGCTTGATCCGTGGTGTTCATGGCGATGGCCACGCCCACCGTGAGCACGATGCCAAGAATGACCGGGGGCAGCAAACGCCACCTGCGGCCGCCTGGGTCATTTTTTTCAAGAATCATCCTGTCCTCCTCTAAAAAAAACTGGTCAATGCGCCGGGAACAGCGGTTCAGCGACGCTTCCACGTGTATTGAGTCGCCGGACTTCACTGTCTTGCCCCTATCATCAGCGCACGTATAAGTGAAGACCATGAAAATAAATTTGAACTAGCCGCGTCAATTCGCGGCAGTGCCGCTCGAAGCATTCAAGGTCCGCTCCAGCGGGACAAGCGCTGCCGGAAGCCTTCAAATTCGCCTCGGTGTCCTTGACAATCGTTCAACGAGCAGGACCTCGAAAGATCTTTCCGCCGACCAGCAGCGGGCCATGACGTTGGGTCGAACGGGCCCATCCGCTGCCCTCTGGCCCAGCCCAGAAATGTTTTGGGGCATGTTCTTTTCGCTTTAAGTGGTGTATGTGCCCAGCAGGTCCTGGGGACAATATTCGCTGGCTGGCCGCCGCCGTGGCCACGACCATCGCGGTCCTGCATATCTCCGTGGACAGCGGCGGAGAATTTCCACCGTCCAGGTCACCGTAACCTATTTTTCCGTGGAGGCTTGGCCTATGCACAAAAGAAAAATGAA
The DNA here is from genome assembly GCA_964201165.1 of Desulfomicrobium sp. GTDB lineage: Bacteria > Desulfobacterota > Desulfovibrionia > Desulfovibrionales > Desulfomicrobiaceae > Desulfomicrobium. The sequence goes on along the minus strand of CAXNFJ010000249.1, from coordinate 2,624 downwards.
GGAGAATGTGTTCTGGATGGGCGCCATCGATTGGGACAGACGCCTGTTCGACTCCCTTATTCCGTTGCCCGACGGGACAACCTACAATGCCTATCTTGTCCAGGGGAGCGAAAAAACCGCCCTGATCGACGCTGTGGATCCGGACATGGCGACGACCTTGCTGGCGCAACTGGAGGGGGTGTTACGGATTGATTATGTCGTATGCCAGCATGCGGAACAGGATCATTCGGGGACGATCCCTCTCGTGCTCGAGCGCTATCCCGAGGCCAAGGTCATCTCGACCGCGAAAGCCAAGACCATGCTTCAAGATCTCATGAGCATCCCACAGGATAAATTCATCACGGTCGCGGATGGCGAATCGCTCAGCCTTGGCGACAAGACGCTGAAATTCATTCATACTCCGTGGGTGCACTGGCCGGAAACCATGTCCACCTATCTGGAAGAGGACCGGATTCTGTTCAGTTGCGACTTCTTCGGTTCCCACATCGCCAGCAGCGATCTCTACGTCCGCGACCAGGGCCGGGTGCATGAGGCGGCCAAACGCTATTTCGGCGAAATCATGACGCCTTTCCGCAGCATCATTGCCAGGAATATCGAAAAACTCGCCGCCTACGACATCGGAATGATCGCGCCCAGCCATGGGCAGGTCTACGATCAGCCGGGCTGGATTGTGGACGCCTACACGGATTGGGTGTCCGACATGCCGCACAATCTGGTGGCCTTTCCCTTTGTCTCCATGCACGGCAGCACGCGCCTCATGGTCGATCATCTGACCGCGGCCTTGGCCGACCGCGATGTGCGGGTGGAGCTTTTCGATCTGACCGTGACCGATATCGGCAAATTGGCCATGTCCCTGGTGGACGCGGGCACGATTGTGCTCGGCACGCCCACGGTTCTTGCGGGGCCGCACCCCGCGGCCGCGTATGCCGCATTCCTGGCCAACGCCTTGCGGCCCAAAGCGAGATATCTGTCCATCGTCGGTTCGTACGGTTGGGGCGGAAAGACAGTTGAATCCCTGGCGGGCATGATCCCCAACCTCAAGGTCGAAGTCTTGGCCCCTGTCTTGTGCAAGGGCGCACCGCGCAAGGACACCTTCGAATCCTTGGACCGCCTGGCGGACGCTATCGCTCAAAAGCACAGGGAAGGTGGCTTTCAGAAATAAAGCCCGCAGATATGTTTTCGTTCGAGGTGCGTGCAGAATCACGCAGTTAAGCACTTATGTACTCAGCAAGGAGGTCCGTATGTTTTGCTTTCAATGTCAGGAAACGGCCAAAAACACCGGCTGCACGATCAAGGGCATGTGCGGTAAACCGGAAGTAACCGCCAATCTTCAGGATCTTTTGATTTTCGTGCTGCGCGGCATTGCCGTCTATGGCGAGAAGTTGAAGGAGCTGGGCCAGCCGGATCGGTCCAATGCGGACTTCGTGCTGCAGGCGCTTTTTTCGACCATCACCAATGCCAATTGGGACGATCCCTGCTTCGAGGGTTTGATCCAGGATGCGCTGGCCCGGCGCGATCGTCTCAGGGCCTCCTTCCTGGCCGCATACAAGGCCAAGAACGGCCGGGATTTCTCCGATGCCCTGCCCGAAGCGGCGACCTGGTCCGGACCGGTCCAGAGCTTTGCGGAAAAATCCAAATCCGTGGGCATCCTGGCCACTGAAAACGAAGATGTGCGTTCGCTGCGCGAATTTTTGATCATCGGCCTGAAGGGCGTGGCCGCGTATGCCGACCATGCGGCGGTGCTGGGTTTCCGCAAGACCGAGATCGACGACTTCATGCTTGAGGCCTTGGCCTCCACGACCAGGGAGCTCTCCGTGGACGAGATGGTCGCCATGGTCATGAAGTGCGGCGCGACGTCCGTGACCACCATGGCCCTGCTGGACGAGGCCAACACGACCACCTATGGACACCCGGAAATCACCGAGTTCAATATCGGCGTGGGCACGAACCCCGGCATCATCATCAGCGGCCATGACCTCAAGGACATGGCCGAGCTCTTGAAACAGACCGAGGGCACGGGCGTGGATGTCTACACCCACAGCGAGATGCTGCCGGCCAACTACTATCCGGCCTTCAAGAAGTACTCCCATTTCGTGGGCAATTACGGCGGTTCCTGGTGGGAGCAGAACCGGGAATTCGAAACCTTCAACGGACCCATCCTGATGACCACCAACTGCTTGGTGCCCCTCAAAAACGAGAACACGTATCTGGATCGCCTCTATACCACGGGCGTCGTGGGCTACGAAGGGGCCAAACACATTCCGGATCGGTCCGAGGGAGGAGTCAAGGATTTCTAGGCCATCATCGCCCAAGCCAAAACCTGTCCTCCGCCCACGGAGATCGAAACCGGCACCATCATCGGCGGATTTGCCCACCATCAGGTCATGGCCCTGGCCGACAAGGTAGTCGAGGCCGTCAAGTCCGGAGCGATCAAGCGTTTCGTGGTCATGGCCGGTTGCGACGGACGGCAGAAGGCGCGCCACTACTTTACCGAGGTGGCCGAGAACCTGCCCAAGGACACGGTCATTCTCACGGCCGGATGCGCCAAATACCGCTACAACAAGCTCAAACTGGGCGACATCAACGGCATTCCCCGGGTTCTCGACGCAGGGCAGTGCAACGAT
>CAXNFJ010000248.1:0-4288 GCA_964201165.1 Desulfomicrobium sp. | reverse complement strand
ACGCGGGCTGTTCCGCCGGACAGGAAGTGTATTCCATGTCCATCCTGCTGCACGAGGCAGGAATGCGCGAACGGGGGCAGATCTACGCCACGGATTTCAACCGCGCCATCTTGGAGCAGGCCCGGGAAGCAGCCTTCCCCCTGGCCCAGCTCAAGGACTACACGGCCAAATACCAGCAGGCCGGAGGCGAGAATTCCTTTGCGGACTACTACACAGCCGATGACGAACGCGCCGTATTGCGCCCGTTTCTGAAGGAGCGCACCTTTTTTTCCGAGCACAATCTGGTCACGGACGGGGTTTTTGGCGCGATGCATCTTGTTGTCTGCCGCAACGTGCTCATCTATTTCGACCGCGACCTGCAGGACAGGGTGGTCGGTCTTTTTGTGGACAGTCTCTGTCCCGGCGGATTTTTGTGTTTGGGAAGCAAGGAGAGCCTCAAATTTTCCAAGCACATGGACAAATTCGAGGTCGTGAGGGAAAAGGAAAAGATCTACCGCAAGCGCAGGGATGCATGACAGGCATGTTCAAAGCAGTGGTCGTGGGAGTCTCTTCCGGCGGGCTGGAGGCACTCAAGATCCTCGTGCCGGGCTTGCGCCCGGATTTCCCCCTGCCGGTACTCATCGTCCAGCACCTCTCCCCGCACGCGGACTCCTATTTGACCGCCTGCCTGAACGATCTGAGCGCCCTCACAGTCAAAGAGGCCGAGGACAAGGAGAAGTTGCTGCCAGGCGTAATCTATGTGGCCCCTCCGGATTATCACCTGCTGGTGGAGCCCGACGGCAGCATGAGCCTCAGCGTGGATCCGAAAGTCAATTTTTCCCGGCCAGCGGTGGACGTCCTGTTCGAGACCGCGTCCGATGCCTTTGGGGCAGCGCTCGTCGGCATCATTCTGACCGGTGCAAATCACGATGGGGCCAAAGGCTTGGCCCGCATCAAGCAGCGTGGTGGCATGGCCATTGTCCAGTCTCCCGCAACAGCGCAGGCCGCGGCCATGCCACAGGCCGCACTCGACGCCACCACCGTGGACCATGTTTTGCCATTGCGTGAAATTGCCCCGTTCCTGAACCATCTGACTGGATCAAGCAATGACCAAACCACTTGATATCCTGATCGTGGATGACCGTCCGGAAAACCTGCTGACCCTGGAACATCTTCTGGAAAGCCCGGACCTGAACATCGTCCGCGCCACATCCGGCCAGCAAGCTCTGGGCCTGCTTCTGGACCACGACTTCGCCCTCGTGCTCCTGGACGTCCAGATGCCAGACATGGACGGCTTCGAGACTGCCGAGTTGATGCGCGGCAACAAGCGCACCCGGCACATTCCCATCATCTTTGTCACAGCCAATCACACGGAACACAAACACATCTTTCGCGGATACGATTCCGGGGCCGTGGACTATCTGTTCAAACCCCTGGACCCGCAAATGCTGCTCTGCAAGGTCCGAATCTTCCTGGAAATCCATCGTCAACGCGCGGCCCTGCAAGCCAAAACCCGGGAACTGGATGCCAGGATCGCCGAACTGCACCATCTCCAGACGGAGCTCGAAGAAAAAAACCGCCAGCTCCAGCTCCTGTCCTCCCTGGACGGCCTGACCGGCATCCCCAACCGACGCCAATTCGACGAAATGCTCGCTCTGGAATGGAGCCGCATGGCGCGGGAAAAACTTCCTCTCTCCCTGATCATTTTGGATGTGGACCATTTCAAACTTTACAATGACCGCTATGGTCATCTGGCCGGAGACAGCGCCCTTCGGCGCGTTGCCGCCGCCCTTGCCGCCCTCCTGAGACGGCCCGCGGACATGGTGGCCCGCTACGGCGGAGAGGAGTTCGCAGCCATTCTGCCGGGCACCAACCTCGACGGCGCACGGGTCGTGGCTGAAAACATGCGCCAAACCGTGGCCAACCTGGGCATAGAGCACCTGGACTCACCGCTGGAACGCGTGGTCACCGTCAGCCTGGGAGTGAGCTCCGTCATCCCCCTCCCGGGCTGCATGCCCGCCGACCTGCTCCAGGCGGCGGACCAGGGTCTGTATCAGGCCAAACAAGCAGGCCGCAACCGCTGGGTCAGCTTCGATTGCGTACCGGCGGCCTGCATTCCGACCTGGGGTTAATCGGATCCACGGCGTGCCCTCGTATCGAAAACCAACGTCTTACGGACTCTGCCCACAACGCCGTACATCAACCATGAGACCGTCCATGCCAGTCCTTCTCCTCACGCTCCTGTGCCTACTGACAGCCGGATGCGACACCCCCGAACCGGTAGCCGAGTCCACGAATACGACCCTGATCCTGTGGAATTGGCCAAATTATATGACCGAGGACGTGCTGCGCGGCTTCACCCAGGAAACAGGAATCCGGGTCGATCAACGCATCTTCGGAGATGAGGAAATCCTGCTCGGCGCGATGCAAGGGCTTGATTTCAATGCAGACTTACTCATCATCAGCGAAAGCCTGGGACGAGAACTGATCCAGGCCCGGCTGGTGGCCCCGCTGGACCCGGATCTGCTTCCCAACCTGAGCCATATCGACCAGGACAGCCTGGCCCTCTGCGCACAGCAGGGCCAGCTTTACAGTGCGCCCTATCTGGCAGGTACCACCGGTATAGCCATCAACATCAAGCATGTTCCGGAAACCACCGACTCCTGGGACATCCTCTGGAATGAGGAGTTGCGGGGCCATGTGGCCATGCTCAGCAATAATTTTGAAGTTGTGGCCGCAGCCGCCATGAAGCTGGGCTTCGGCATTGCTGCGACCACGGCGGAACAATTCTCGGCCGTGGAGGCAGAGCTTGTGCGCCAGCGCCCGCTCCTCAAGGGCTATCTGCCCGTGGATGAAATCACCGAGGGCCTTGTCCGCGGAGAACTCTGGGCCGCGCACATCTACAGCGGCGACGCTCTGGGCGCGGTCGAACTCAATTCCGATCTGCGCTATTTCGTACCCCGCGAAGGGGCGGTCAGATGGCTGGACATGATCATGGTATCCAGGCCAAGCATGCACATCAAAGAGGCGCACGCTTTCATCAACTACCTGCACAGGCCTGGAGTGATGGCCAAGCTGTCCGAGGATCTGCACAGCGCAACGCCCAACGCCGCAGCCAGGGCGCTTGTTTCCAAGGCAATCCTGGCCGATCCTCAAGTCTATCCGTCACCTGAAATCTTGGCCCGCTGCGCTTTTTTTCCAGTCCGTGATCCGGACGGCACCTCCGCGCAACGTACCAGCGAACTCTGGAATGCGCTCACCGCGCCGTAACGCCATGCGCCTGACCCAACGAATCAACGCCGCCTTGGTGGTGATCGGTATCATCCCCCTCGTTCTCTTGACCACCTATGCCCTGGGCTGGTTTCACGATTCCGTCCGCCAGAGCAGCCGCCAGGCACTGCAATCCCTGGCCACGCAAGTCGGCAAGGAGGTGGCCAGGTCTCTGCGCGACGGAAGCGGCGCCCTTGATTTCCTCAGCAAGCACTCCGCCTTGCTGAACCCGGACACCCCGGAAGAGATTCTCAAGGCAGCGCTCGTGGACACCGTGAACTTCCATAACATTCTGCACGACATCTCCGTCCTCGACCCGTCCAGTCGGGTCCGCGCTTCGGCAAGATACAGCTTTCGCGGCGAATGGGCGCAAAACATCTGGTTTCGCAAAGCCCTGAATGGGGAGCGGGTCATCTCGGAGGTACACGCCGTGCTGTATCCCTTCGGCATGGTCATGACCATGGCCCGACCCCTGCAGGCCGAGGGCAGGCCCATCACCGGCGTTCTTATCGGACAGTTTGATTTGGACGGGTTCAACCGGATCGTCGGAAGCATTTTCGAACACGACGGCCAGGCCCTGATCATCGATCAACGCGGCTATGTCGTGGCCACCTCGGGTTCTGAACAGATTCTGAGTGACTTCAAGGTGCTGGAAGCGGTTCGCTTGGCGCGCGTGGGCAAAGCCGGAGTAGTGGAATTCACGGACAAGGAAGGGGCTCGGGTCGCCGCGGTCCAGCCCGTTCCCGGCCACCCCTGGTCCGTGGTGTTGATCCGCCCCCAGCGTGTCCTCTACGCCGCGGCCTTTGAAATGCAGCGCGGCCTGTTCCTGACCATGGGACTGACCTTCCTCAGCCTTCTCATTCTTGGGACCCTGTTCAGCCGCCACCTGGGCGGCAGGCTGCGCATCGTCTTCGATGCGGCCCAAACCCTGCGCACGGGCGGGAACGTTTCCCTCGACACTCTGGGCAAGGATGAAATCGGGGACATGGCCCGCACCTTGAGCCAGATCTCCATGGAATTGCACCAATCGCGGCAGGAG
>CAXNFJ010000247.1:0-4306 GCA_964201165.1 Desulfomicrobium sp. | reverse complement strand
CAAGCAACCATGTTGCTTTATAAAACCTTATCAATCAGTTCTATTTGCTCCAACTCGCTATTTATTTGTCAAAGATCCTTGCCCTTCCGGCAAGAGGAGATCGTCTCTATCGACACGCTCACTCACCGTCAAGTACTTTCTTTTCTTTTTTAAATTAACCCGCGAACTTTACTTCGCTTAAGGTCAGTGACTTTCGTCTCGCGCACCGCCGCTTCGCAGTGCAGAAAGAGGCTTCTATGTGGGGCATCCGCAGTTGTCAACAAAAACATGAAATTATTTTTATATTCTTTGATTTCAACATATTTTGCGAATCAAAACTCCAGATGCCGAGGCGTTCTGGGGAAGGGAATGACGTCGCGGATATTGGCAATCCCTGTGACCAGCATCAGAAGCCTCTCAAAGCCCATCCCAAACCCCGCGTGCGGCACCGAACCGAAACGGCGCAGATCCAGATACCACCAGTACTCTTCCTTGGGCAGCCCAAGCTCTTCGATCCTGCGCTCCAGCACATCCAGTCGTTCTTCTCTGGCGCTGCCGCCAATGAGTTCGCCGATGCGCGGCACAAGCACATCCATGGCCCCCACGGTTTTCCCGTCATCGTTGAGCCGCATGTAGAACGCTTTGATTTCCTTTGGGTAGTCGAAAACGATGACCGGCTGCTTGAAATGATCCTCGGTCAAATACCGTTCATGCTCGGTCTGCAGATCCGTTCCGAAATCCACGGGAAACTCGAAATTCCTGGGCGCACTTTTCAGGATGGTCACAGCTTCGCCGTAAGGCAGTCGGATAAAGGGCTTTTCGAGAATATTGTCCAGGGTGGAAAACAGACCTTTGTCCACGAAGTTGCCGAACAGTTCCAGATCATCTCGGCAGTTGTCCATCAAGTAGCTGATCAGCCATTTGATGCAGCTTTCTCCCAAATCCATATTGTCGCTGAGCGTTGCAAAAGCCATCTCCGGTTCGATCATCCAGAATTCAGCGGCATGTTTGGGCGTATTGGAGTTCTCCGCTCGAAAGGTCGGACCGAAGGTATAAACCCGCCCAAGGGCGCAGGCCAGATTCTCGGCTGCAAGTTGCCCGGAGACGGTCAGCGAGGCCTCCTTGCCAAAAAAATCCTGCTCGAAATCAACCTTGCCCGCCTTTTTAGGCACATTGGCAAGATCAAACGTGGTGATCTGAAACATTTCCCCGGCGCCTTCGCAATCCGCCCCTGTGATAATGGGCGCATGAACATTGAAAAAACCCTGCTCGTGGAAAAATTTATGCACGCCGTAGGCGAGTTCGGCCCGAATCCGGTTCAAGGCACCGTACTTGTTGGTGCGGGGGCGCAAGTGCGCTATTGTCCGCAGAAACTCGTCCGTATGCCGCTTCTTCTGTAAAGGATAACTTGGGTCAGCCTCCCCCAGAATCTCCATGCGGTTGACTTTCAATTCCCACTTCTGGCCCTGTCCGGGCGATTCGACCAACGCTCCGCTCAGCATGACGGCCGCGCCCGTGTTGACCCTGTCCATCAGTTCAAAACCCGTGGCGTCCGTGGGAATGATGGCCTGCAGATTCTTCAAACAGGAACCGTCGTTTATTTCCAGGAAAACGAATTCCTTGCTCTCGCGTTTGGTCCGCACCCAGCCCTTAAGCTCCAGGGAATCCACTTCCGCCTCGGACAACAAGATATCAGCCACTCTGGTATTCTTCATTTTCTTTCCTCGGGTAGTGAACGGCTACAGCATATCCATGGGATCGAGATCCACCGACATACGCACGTTTTTTTCTCCAGCCAACATTTTTCGCATCTCAGCGCAAACACCCCTAATTGCCGGCCACGTATCGGCCTTGAGCAAACATTGAAACCGCTTCCGCCTACGCAGCACTGACAGGGGAGACGGCGCTGGCCCCAAAACGCGGACTCCCGCGTTTTGCCCCAGGGCCCGGATCCGGCTTCCAAACGCGGCCAGCAGTTCCGCATCCGGCTGATCCACCGGCAGAGAAATCCGCACCAAAGCCAATTTGACAAAGGGCGGATAGCTCATGACCTGGCGAAGGGCGATCTCCTTGGCGAAAAAACCCTCATAGTCGTTCTCGCGCACATATTGCCAGCAATAATGCCCCGGATTCCGGGTCTGGATCAGCACCCGGCCGAGCTTCTCTCCGCGCCCGGCCCGCCCCGCCACCTGCACCAGCATCTGGAACGACCGTTCCGTAGCCCTGTAATCAGGAAGATTCAAGCCCAAGTCCCCGTCCACGACCACCACCAGAGTCACGCCGGGAAAATGATGCCCCTTGCTGAGCATCTGGGTGCCTACCAAGACCTGCGCCTCCTGCCGGGCAAAGGCCGCCAGGGTGTCCTGCATGGATCCGGCGCGGCGGGATGTATCGCGGTCCAGACGCAAAATTTGTGTGTCCTGCGGCAGCTCGGTACGTAAAAATTCTTCCAACCGTTCGGTCCCGGCACCCAAGGGAAGGAACTCATTTCCCTTGCACTGGGGGCAGGACAACGGAAAAAGCAGGGAATACCCGCAATAATGACAGAGCAAAAGTTCACGCCGCTTGTGCAGCGTCAGGGAAACTTGACAATGCGGGCATTTGAGTGGCTCGGAACATGTCTCGCAATAGAGCACGGGCGCATAGCCGCGCCTGTTATGCAGGATGATGACTTGTTCGCCCGCATGGATCGCATCAACCAAGGCATCGCGCACGGATGTGGCAAACGGGCCATGTTCCGGCGGCTCCGAGCGCAGATCGACCAGTGTGATGTCCGGCAATTTGGCATCGTTGACCCGGCTTTGCAGCCGTTCAAGGGCGATTCCCCCGTTCTTGGCCGCATGAAACACCTTCACGTCCGGAGTGGCCGACCCCATGAGAAGAAGCCCCCCACTCCGGGCGATGCGCCCAAAAGCCAGCTCCCGCGCCTGATAGACCAGCCCCTCGTCCTGTTTGAAAGAGGCATCGTGCTCCTCGTCCAGGATGACGAGCCCCGGTTCCAGCGGCAAGAAAAGACTGGACCGGGTGCCGACGACAATGCACGGCGTCTTTCGTCCGGCCAAATCCAGAAATGTCCGCAGCCGATCTCCAGGGTTCAGGTACCCGTGGAAAAGGTGCAGATCGGCCTGCGGAAGCGCGGCGCGCACGTCCCGGTGCAACTTGAGGGCAATGGCCACTTCCGGCGCCAGAAGCATGACATGGCGGCCATCGCACAATGCGCGTTTGGCCAGTTCCAGATAAACCGCCGTCTTGCCGCTGCCGGTCACACCGAAAAGCAGAGCCGATTGCGGTGAGGCAGCCTTGAAAAGATCCCAAAACCCATCCACGGCTTGCTGCTGATCCGAACTCAGGCAAAACGCATCCTGTTCCAAGGCACAGGGCTCCTCTGCCTGAAAATGTGCATCCACCTCGCAGATCAATCCCTTGCGCAGCAAAGCGCCCACAGGCTGGGCCATATTCTTCCCAAAATGGGCAACCAGAGCTTTGGATGATGAAACTCCATGCACGTCCAGATAGCGCAACACGTCAAGCTGGGCCGTGGCCTGCGGACGAATTGCCCACGGCGGTTCCGTGGCCAGGGAAAAGAGCCGTTCGCGCCTCTGCGCGCAGACATGGGGCGCGAATTCTTCCGCAAGCCAAGACCGGGCCAGTTCGCCTTGGTCTCCGCCTTCGCTCAAATCTCCAAGCCGCACAGCTTGGCCGTCACGCGTGCGGAACGAAGGCAACTCACGCATTGCCGCCGGCAGCACGCGTGACAGGATCTTGCCCGGAGCGTCCATCTGACGAATGGAAAGATCACGTATGAAATCAAGATATTGCACACTAAAAAAAGCCACTCTGTCCACCGGCCACAGCACGTTTTTGCAGACACAGTTCTCAGGCTGGGGCTGTCCGGTTTCCGTCAGAATTCCAACCCGCAGCGACTGTCCCAAGGGCACGATCACGCGTGCCCCGACGTGCCACATCTGCCGGGGCAGAGATGCGGGCAAGGCATAGGTCAGGACGCTGAAAGGAGCGGAAAGAAGAAGAACGGAACAAAATTCGCGCATGGGCTCCACGAAAAAAAAGGAACGAGTTGCCCCGTTCCCTGATATAGGCTGATAGGATTCTAGCGGGAAGGCGGGATCAATTCCCGCAAGCGGGCGATGAGATCATAGCGCAAGTCCTCATCCTGCAGGGCGAAATAGATATTGGCCGTCAGATAATCGACCCAGTCGCCAACATCGAAGCGCTGGCCGCGCAGTTTCACGGCCAGAATCCGATTCTCCCGGGCCATGGACTGCAGGGCGTCAGTCAGCTGGATTTCTCCGCTGGGATCTGGCTTCAC
>CAXNFJ010000246.1:0-4312 GCA_964201165.1 Desulfomicrobium sp. | reverse complement strand
AGGCGCCTTGACCGGACTCAACTATTGGAATTTATCCACTATCATGGACCGTATGCTCCTCAGCGAGAACTACGACGATCTGCTGAACAACATTTTGGAAATGCGCCGTTTCGAAAAAAACTACCTTATATATGGTAACCCAATAGGTTTTTCAGAAAGTAGTGCATACATGAACAGCATTGACTCCCTTGTTGAGTCATTAAATGATGATCTTAATTTTCTCATCGGCGATACTGAACTTAAAAAATTCAAACAAACAGTTCGAGACTACAGAAAAAATATTGAAAAAATTACGGAAAAATCTTCGTACATTGTTGAAGACAATAATATAATCATTGGACAAACATACATTCAGCAGCAAAATCTGCGATCTCTTGGAAAAATACTCACCGATTCTGCCGAGCGATATCGACGCATCAAGCGTGAACGCATACACAAAACAATCCAACGTACATCGATTCTTCCTTTTGCATTCCTTGCCATAGTTCTTTTCCTTATGATCTTGCTCATCAAACTCATTTCCAGCGGACTGCTCCGCCCCCTGGACGTCATTCGAGACATGACCGGGGTCGTGGCTCGCGGAGATTTTCGGCCCATCCACTACGATGGCGTGCGCCTGGAAGAAGTGGCCGGACTGATCGAGGCCTTCAACCGCATGGCCCGTGAACTGGAAACCAATCAGGAAGATCTGCTGCAAGCGCGCAAGATAGCGGCCATCGGCACCTTCACCGCAGGCATCGCTCACGAACTGAATAATCCCATCAACAATATTGCCCTGACGGCCGAAAGCTTCGAAGAGGAGTATGGGGAAAAGGTGGACGAGAATGGCCGGGAAATGCTGCGCGACATCCTGGGGCAATCCGAAAGGGCCGCGGACATCGTCAAGAACCTGCTGGATTTCTCCCGCACCGAGAGCCCGCTCTTTCATTGTCTGCAGCCGTCCCGCATTCTCTCAAGCACGCTCAACCTGCTTAAAAACCAGTTGCATATAGCGGGACTACAACTGGAACTGAACGTGTCCCCAGAACTGCCCTGCGTGCAGGGCAACTTGCGCAACCTGCAACAGGTCTTCACCAACCTTATTTTAAACGCCATCCAGGCCACACCGCGCGGCGGACTGATCCAGGTGTCCGCGGAACTCAACGACGAAGGAAGCCACGTGCGCATGAGCGTAAGGGACAGCGGGCCGGGAGTTCCCATGAGCATCAGGCAGCAGATTTTCGAACCATTCTTCTCCACCAAGGAAGTTGGGAAGGGCACGGGACTGGGACTGGCGGTGAGCTATTCGCTCATCAAACGCCATGGCGGAAGGATCGAAGTCCACGGCGAGGAGGGGCAGGGCGCGGAGTTCGTGGTCTTGCTGCCCATACCGTCCGCTTCTACGGAATCCGACGTCATGAAAGGAGAAGAAGCATGAGCCTGCGACTGGCCATTGTCGACGATGAGGAGATTGTCTGCCGCCGTCTGAGCCAAGCCCTGATCAAGGAAGGGTTCGAAGTGGAGGCGTTCATGATGGGACGTTCCTTTTTGGAACGCATGATGCAACAACCCTTTGATATCGTTTTCCTGGACATGCGCTTGCCCGATATCAGCGGTCTTGAATTGCTGCCGCGCATCAAATCCCTGCGCGCCGAAACCGAGGTAATCATCGTCACCGGACACGAAAGCGTGGAGACGGCCATCGAAGCCATCCGCAACGGGGCCTATCATTATGTCTCCAAGCCGGTGAATCTCACGGAGATCCGCCTCCTGGCGAAAAGCGCCCAGGACAAGATATCCATGCGCATGGAGAACATCAGATTACGGGAGGCCCTGAAGGGCGACACCGCACTTTCGGCCATTATCGGCAACAGTCCGGCCATCCAGCAACTTTTCGCCATGATCCGCAAAGTCGCGCCAGTGGACTGCAATGTCCTCATCCACGGCGGAAGCGGCACGGGCAAGGCGCTCGTGGCGCGGGCCATCCACCAACTAAGCCCAAAGCGCGACCACCCGTTCGTGGCCTTCAATTGCGGCGGGTTCACGGACGAACTGATCAGCAGCGAACTCTTCGGGCACGAACGGGGGGCTTTCACCGGAGCCACGGCAGCCAAGGTGGGGCTTTTGGAGGCGGCATCCGGGGGCACGGTCTTTCTGGATGAAATCGGCGAGATGCCTTTGGCCATGCAGGTCAAACTGCTGCACGTCATTCAGGAGCGACGCATTTTGCGTGTCGGCGGCACCAAGCCCATCGACCTGAACATCCGGGTCATCGCGGCCACAAACAAGGATTTGAGACATGAGGTGGAATTGGGGACGTTCCGTGACGACCTGTATTTCCGCTTGAACGTGGTTTCCCTGGGTTTGCCCCTGCTTGCCGACCGCCGGGAGGACATCCCCCTCCTGGTGCGCCATTTCATCGAGAAATACAGCCTGGCCTTTCATAAACAGGTAACCGGCATCCAGCCTCAGGCCTTGCAGCTTTTGTGCGGGTACAGCTTTCCGGGCAATGTGCGCGAATTGGAAAACATCGTGGAACGGGCCGTGGCACTGACGGACAACGAAGAAATCGACATTCAGGATCTGCCCCAAGATCTTCGGCAACTGGAGTTCAACATCGTCGAAGGCGACGGACTCCCGCCACTGTCCGAGATGGAACGTCGCTACATCATGAATGTTTTGGCAAAAACCGGGTACAGCAAAAGTCTCACCGCCCAAATTCTTGAAATCCCGCGCACGACATTGTGGCGCAAGCTCAAAGGGTACGGAGTGGAATAACGTGTCCGAAGGCGGGTTCCTTCCAAAAAAAAGTTTTTTTGCCGCTCCTGATTGCCAAATGTTTTTTTATGTTCATATTCAGTTAGATACGTTGTTCAGACGCATCACGTTCCTCTCCTGCCCAGTCACAAATCCGCGTCCCTGAAAAAATAATCATTGACACGCGAACTTGATCCACCTAGTTACTGCAGACCTTGGCGGAAATGGGAACTGTTTTCAAATCTGAATCTCATTCCTTCATTTTCGCAATCCTGCTGGTAACTGTTTCCAGCAGGATGAGAGTTCTTCTTTTTACTTTTTTTTCTTTGGAGTTACTGTCTTGTCTAAGAACATCTATGTTGGAAATTTGTCCTGGTCGACCACTGATGCTGATCTGCATGCCATGTTTTCCCAGTATGGCCAGGTTAGTTCTGCCCATGTCATCGAAGACCGTGAAACCGGTCGTTCCCGCGGCTTCGGCTTCGTGGAAATGGACGATGAAGGCGCACGCAAGTCCATCCAGGCGCTGAACGGAACCGACTGTCAGGGCCGCAACCTGAAGGTCAACGAAGCGCAGCCCCGTGAAAGCCGCTCCGATAGCCGTTCACGCTACTAAGCTGAACCCTACGATCGCGATGAAGCCCGTCCCTGACGGGCTTTTTTGTTTTCATCCCTCCAGCTACACCCTTGCCGCTCCCGCTTCCCGTCCGCACGGGTCCCGTACATCATCCGAACTCTTCACCCGGCCAGTCCACGGAAATTTTCCCGTGAATGTGTCCATCTCGGCCCCCATTGCCCTCTGCTCGCAGCGGGTCGTCGCCTCTGAGCTGCTCATGATTCATCCCACCTCCTTGTCCATGAGCACCCCATGTCCTCCTACGAAACAACCACGCAGACCCAGTCCGTGTGCGGCAACGATTATCGCGTCCAGAGTCTCAAAGACCTTCAGCAATTCAGCGATCCCCATGGCCTGGCCGAACGCCTGGGCATCTCCTCCGCCACCTGGCCCCTCTTTGGAGTGATCTGGCCGGCGGGCCTTGTGCTGGCCGACATCCTGGGCCGCTACAGTCTGGGGGGGCTCAAGATTCTGGAACTCGGATGCGGCCTTGCGCTGGCCAGTCTGGTCGCGCATGGTCGCGGCGCAGACCTCACGGCCAGCGACCACCACCCCCTGGCGCAAGGATTCCTGCGCACGAACGTCGGGTTGAACCACATGCGTCCATTGAAATTCGCAACCTGTGATTGGAGTGCGACAAAAAACCGGCTCGGAAAATTCGATCTCATCATCGGTAGCGACCTTCTGTACGAACCAAACCACCCCGGCCTGCTCTCAAGCTTCATCGACATCCACGCCGAGATCCCGGCGACAGTCATCATTGTCGATCCGGGCCGCCACCAGCAGGGCAAATTCACCCGCCTCATGGAAGGGTTCGGCTTTGTCGCTCACGCCGAAGCGGCTACATCCGTGCAAAGAAAAACCCGCAGCTTCAAAGGAAAAGTGCTGACCTACTGCCGCAAGGAATCATAGCGAAAAAAAAACGCAGGGTTCTTAAGAAGTGGGTTCGAGCCTGTAGCC
>CAXNFJ010000245.1:0-4317 GCA_964201165.1 Desulfomicrobium sp. | reverse complement strand
CGCCAACGACTACGCTGCCTTCGCCGAGGACATCCTAGTCAAGACGGGCGTCTCGCTCTGCACCCGGCTACACTTCGGACGCCCGCTGCCTGGCGAGGAGCGGCGTTTCGTGCGCCTGGCCTATTCGGGAATCAACATGGCGGATATCCACAAAGGGCTCTCGGCTCTCAAGAACTATGCGCAGAACTCGACCGGATGATCCCCTGACTGCCCGTCACCGACGCTTCCTCTTTCATACAACGGCATTGTCCGCGCGGATTTGAACAACAGCCGATCGCGTGCACGCAAGGATTCAGCACATGACCACCGACCCACTGCGCGATGCGGAAAGCATCTTCCGCTCCGGCCTCGATCGCGTCGATCCCCTGAAGATGATGGAACGCGTCCTGTCCCTTCACGGTGACACCCTGCGCGTAACCACCGAATCCCAGTCCTTCTCCTATGATCTCACGCAGTACAGGCGCATCCTGGTACTTGGCGCGGGCAAGGCATCGGCCCGCATGGCCCTTGGCCTTGAACGGCTGCTCGGAAAGCGGATCGTCGACGGTGTCGTCGCGGTCAAGGAAGGCCATGTGGAACCGCTTGACCGCGTGCGCCTGGTCGAGGCCTCTCATCCGGTGCCTGACGAACGTAGCGTGGCCGCCGCCGAAGCGGTTCTGGACATGGCGCGCAGCGCTGAGGCCGGCGACCTGGTGCTGGTCCTGGTTTCGGGCGGAGGGTCGGCCATCCTTGCCGCTCCCTGGAGCGAAGGCCTGCGAAGCCTCACTCTGGAGGACAAGCAGGCCGTCACCAAGACCCTGCTCGCCTGCGGTGCGACCATCCAGGAAATCAACTGCGTGCGCAAAAAACTCTCGAACATCAAGGGCGGCAGACTTGCCCGCGCCCTGGGCAAGGCGGAATTTCTGAGCCTGATCCTATCCGATGTCATCGGTGACGACCTTGATGCCATAGCCAGCGGCCTGACCGTGCCCGACGGCACGACCTGCGCCGAGGCGAACGGCATCGTGGAACGCTATGGCCTGACCGGAAAATTGCCGCCCGAAGCCGAGGCCTTGCTGCGGGACGGCGCGAGGGGGCACATCGAGGACACGCCCAAGGCGGACGACCCGGCCTTCGCCAATTCGCGCACAGTGCTCATCGGCACCAACCAGCAGGCGCTGCTGGCCGCCCGGGACAAGGCGCGCGAACTCGGCTACAATACGTTGCTGCTGACCTCGCACCTGACCGGCGAAGCCCGCGAAATGGCCAACCTCTTTTTGGGCATCGCCAAGGACATCACGATCCATGACCTGCCCGTCCCACGCCCGGCCTGCGTCATCGCCGGCGGAGAGACCACGGTGACATTGCGCGGCGACGGCAAGGGCGGTCGCAACCAGGAGATGGCACTGGCATTTCTCGCGGCCTGCGCCAGGTCTCCCAAGGATGCGGGAACCGCTGTTTTTCTCGCCGCCTCGACGGACGGCAGCGACGGCCCGACCGACGCCACCGGCGCCTTCGCGTCCCCCGCCATCCTCGAGGAGGGATTGCAAAAGGGGCTCGATCCCGCGAGGTATCTGGCCCGGAACGACGCCTACCACTACTTCGAGTCCCTCGGACAGCTACTCAAGACCGGACCGACCAACACCAACGTCTGCGATATCAAGGTCTTGCTCGTGCCGTGACAGGGTGTCGCATCCCGCGCCGGACGAACACCAAAAAAAGGCAGGCCCTCACGGACCTGCCTTTTTTGCATTTTCAGTCGCTCACGCCCATCATCCGCCCAGATAGGCCTGGATGACCCGTTCGTCGTTCAGGAGCTCTTCGCCCGTGCCCTGCAGGACAATTTCCCCGGTTTCCAACACATAGGCGTAGTGGGCCACCTTGAGGGCCGCGAAAGCGTTCTGTTCGACCAGGACGACAGTCTTGCCCTGGGCGTTGATGATCTTGATGATCTCGAACACGTCCTTGACCAAAAGCGGGGCCAGGCCCAGGGACGGCTCGTCGAGCATGACCACGTCGGGGGAGCTCATCAGCGCCCGGGCCACGGCCAGCATCTGCTGCTCGCCGCCGGACAGGGTCCCGCCCTTCTGGTTCTGGCGTTCGCGCATGCGCGGAAAGAGCTTGAAGACCCACTCCTTGTCCCGCTCGATCCCGTCCTTGTCGCACCGGCTGTAGGCTCCGAGGTACAGATTTTCGGTCACCGAGAGGTGCGGGAAGATGCGCCGGCCTTCGGGAGACATGACGATTCCGCTCTTGACAATCTCCACCGGGTCAAGGGTGGTGATGTCGCGGTCGTTGTAAACGATGGTCCCCTTCTTGTTCTTGATCAGGCCGGAGATGGCCCGCAGCGTGCTGCTCTTGCCCGCGCCGTTGGCGCCGATGAGGGTCACGATCTTACCCGTGGGCACATCGAGGGAGATGCCCTTGAGGGCGTGAATGCCCCCGTAATATACATGCAAGTCACTGATCTTAAGCATATTTAACGTACTCCTCACCCAGATAGGCTTCAATGACCTTGGGGTTGGACTGGATGGATTCCGGGCCGCCCTCGGCGATGGTCACTCCGTAGTCCAGAACCCACATGTGCTCGCACACGCCCATGACGACTTTCATGTCGTGTTCGATGAGGAGAATGGTCAGATCGAAACGGGTGCGGATGGTGCGGATGAAATCCATGAGTTCCATGGACTCCTGGGGATTCATGCCCGCCGCCGGCTCGTCGAGCAGCAGGAAGCGCGGTTTGGTGGCCAGGGCGCGGGCGATCTCAAGGCGCCGCTGGGCGCCGTAGGGAAGGCTGTTGGCCTTTTCCCCGGCGATATCCCCCAGCCCGACCACTTCAAGAAGCTCCATGGAGCGTTTGCGGATCTCGCGCTCCTCGCGCAGGGACGCGGGCGTCATCAGCACGGACTGGATCCAGCCCGTGCGTTGGCGCACGAAGTTTCCGATCATGACGTTTTCAAGCGCCGTTTCGTTGCCGAACAGACGGATATTCTGAAAGGTGCGGGCGATTCCGGCCCGGCAGACCTGATGCGGCTGCATGCCGGTCAGTTCCTTGCCTTCGAAGAAGACCTGCCCTTCGGTGGGCCGGTAAAAGCCTGTGACCATGTTGAAGCAGGTCGTCTTGCCCGCGCCGTTGGGGCCGATAAGCCCGGTGATGCTACCCTGGGGGACGCTCGCGCCAAATTCCGACACGGCGACCAACCCCCCGAAGCGCATGGTCAGGTTCCTGGTTTCAAGAATCGCGCTCATGCCTTACCTCTCTTCATGAAACGGGCCACGCTGTCCCAGGTGATTTCACGCATGCCCATGATGCCCTCGCGGCGAAAAAGAATGATCAGGATGAGCATCAGGGAAAAGACCACCATGCGCATGCCGGGGATGCCCGCCATGGTCCATGTCCCGATGGTGATGGGGTTTTCTACGAAACGCAGCCATTCGAGCATGAACGTGATGCCCGTTCCTGCCAGAATGGACCCGGTGATGGAACCGAGCCCGCCGGTGACCACGATCATGAGCACGTTGAAGGTCAGGGTGAAAAGGAACATCTTGGGATCGATGGTGGTCAACAGGCTCGCCAGCAGCGCCCCGCCCACCCCGGCGAAAAACGCGCCGAAGATGAAGGACAGGAGCTTGATCTTGAAGACGTTGATGCCCATGGCCTTGGCCGCGGTCTCGTCGTCGCGGATGGCCTTGAAGACGTTGCCCGTGTTGCTGCCGAGAATGCGGATGACAAAATAGAGGGTCAGCAGGCACCAGCCGTAATTCCACCACAGGTTGGCGTGGTCCGGTATGCCCTTGAAGCCGAGCGCTCCGTTGGTCACGCGCGGGATGTTGTTGGCGATGACGCGCACGATCTCCGCAAAACCCAGGGTCGCAATGCCCAGATAGTCGTCACCCAGGCGCAGGAGCGGCGCACCGATGACGAGGCCGAAAAGGGCCGCCACAAGCCCGCCGGCGATCACGGCCACCAGGAAGGGCGCGTGGGAGTTCTGCACCCAGGGCAGGGCTTCCTGCAGGATGAAGAGCGTGGTCTTCTGCTCCGGAGTCATGATCAGGATGGAGCAGACATAGGCGCCGATGGCCATGAACCCTGCGTGGCCCAGGCTGAACATGCCGGTGAAACCGTAAATGAGGTTCAGGGACAGGGCCAAAATGATATTCACGGCGATGAGGTTCAGGATCTGGATCTTGTAGCCGTCCAGGCTCCCCTCGGCCCACCACAGAAAAAGTCCCAGGCAGCCAATCAGGACGAAGTTGAGAAAAATGGTTGTGGTACGATTCATCAGACCTTGTCCTCCGTCTTGACGCCCATAAGGCCGGTCGGCTTGACCAGCAGCA
>CAXNFJ010000244.1:0-4320 GCA_964201165.1 Desulfomicrobium sp. | reverse complement strand
TGGTCATGGGCAGGCCGATGACCAGAGAGGTTCTCTCATTGAAGGGGCGTGTCGACAGGACCAGAAACGGATGCAGGTCGCGCATCTCACGCCCAGCCTGGGGCGAACAGTCTATCCAGATGATTTCTCGGCGCTCGGGAACCCAGTCCGAAGTTTTCTTCACTCCTGCCATGCTTCAGCCCCCAGATCCGCAGAGGTCTGCATGACTTCCCCTCCATGGCGTGCCGGATCAAAGCGGGCCAGCCGCTGTTCAAGGGTTTGCGGGGCTTCGCCCAGAGGTGTGATGGTGATTTTCCCCTCATCCACGGTAAGCCGGACCCGCTGATCCGCATGAAGCTTGGCTTCCCGCGCCACTGCCGCAGGCAGGCGAACGCCGAGGTTGTTGCCCCACTTCTTGATGTCGAGAACTGCTTCGGTCATGGTCTTTTCCTCCAGATGTTTAAACTTCGTATAAACATCGCTCTGGGAAAACGCAATGGGGCTATCCTGTATTCAATGCGGTTGTGACTGAAAACTTCCGCAGGAGTTCGATCTCTGAAACCAAAATAACGTGTAATTTCATCCTTCCGCGGGCGGCCAACGTCGCACTCTCCAGCTCCTTGACGGGAAAGGCGGTGCGTGTTGAATTCCGGCGATCATCGCACCCCGCAACCAGGATATCCACAGTATGCGCCCGATCCCCAATCGCCCCATCCGTCCAGGCGGGCTGACCCTGCTCTGCCTCGCCAGCAGCGTGATCCTGCTGCTCTTGAGCCAGGCCCCCTTCTTCGAGGGGCCGGGCGGCCTCGCGCTGATCATCCCCTGGCTGGTGGTGCTGGTCCTGCATCTGCTCCTTGGGCCCGTGGCCCTGCATGCATCCTGGAAGCAAGGGCCGTCGCTGACCGCCCCCCTCGTCTTCATCTATTTTCTGATCTTTGCAGGGGTCCATGCCTGGCTGTTCATCCATGGTTCGGGACTCGACCGGGAGGCGCGGAACCTCTGGCGGCGCCACTCCAACCCCCTCGAAGCACAATTGCACGCTACACTGCAAGAGTTCGAGATGCAAAAGGCCGCCGGCACGGCGCCCGACCCGGCCAAAGCCGCCGTGGCGGTGCAGTTCGTGCGACGTGGGGCGGACAGCAATTACGAGGGGTTGCACGGCAAGCCATTTCTGCTCCGCGCCTGCGCCCAGGGCCTGGACGACCTGGCCCTGGCCATGCTGCAGCAGGGGGCCGATGCGCGCGCCGCCGACGGCTCAGGGGTGACTCCCCTGCACGCCGCGGCGGCGGAGAGTTCGCCGAAAGTGGTCAGCGAACTGCTGCGTCTAGGTGCGTCGCCCGATGCCCGCGACGCCTGGGGAAACACGCCGCTCATCCTGGCCGTGCGGGCCGGGAGGATCGACAACGCTGCGGCGCTGCTGGCGCACAAACCCGATGTGGATGCTCCGGACCAGAACCGGCAGACCCCGCTGCTGGAGGCTGTCGCCCGCAACGACGCTCCCATGGCCCGGACACTGCTGCTGGCCGGGGCCGACGCCAACGGGCGCGACCTGCGAGGCCGCTCCGTGCTGGAAGTGGCCGCCGGACAGGTGAATCAGGACATCGCACAGTTGCTGCTGAAACATGGCGCAGTGCTCAATGCGCCCGCTCACGGGCACGACCTCCCGCTGCGGGAGGCGCTGCAGATGGGCCGACTGGACGATGCCGAAGCGCTGCTGCGCATCGGCGCGGACGTGAACGCGACCAGCGCCGGTGGGGACGCGCTCCTGGCCGAGGTGGCCAGCTTTCACGTCAGCTACAGCGGAGGCACGGCAGGCAAGCATGACCTCCTGGCGTGGCTGCTGCGGCATGGCGCGGACCCGGACGGCCGCGACCGGCGGGGACGCACCGCGCTCCAGCTCGTCTCCGCCATGGCCGACGAGGAGGGCGTTGCCCTGCTGCTGCAGGCGGGCGCGAAACCCTGAGCGCCAGCACCCGTTGATGTGTCCGTTGCGGACGATCTTTCAGGCCTTTCGGATGAACGAATCGGATCGCGGGCCGCCTCGGCACGAATCAGCACCGCGTACGCCCATCCTTTTATCCCGGTTCCCTCAAAAAAAAACGCGCCCCGAGAGGCGCGTATAAACAATCGCGAAAAAAACAGTTCCTCTACACCTTGAATTTCTTGACCAGTAACTCCAAGGCACCGGCCAGGAGGGAAAGGTTCTCGGAGCTCTGCTTCAAGTCCGTGCTGCTGCCCGAAATCTGTCCGGACGCATCGCTGACCTGCACGATATCCTTGGCGATTTCGCCGGTCACCAGGGAGGCCTGGGACACGTTTGAATTGACTTCCTGGATGCCGAGGGAAGCCTGCCCGACATTCTCCGCAATCTCGCGGGTCGCGGCGGACTGCTGTTCCACGGCGGCGGCGATGGTGGAGACAAAATCACGCACTTCCTCGATGACCGCCATGACCTGGGCGATCTCCTCCACAGTCGCGGTCGTGGAGCTCTGAATGCCCTCGATCCGATTCCGTATTTCTTCCGTGGCAGCAGCCGTCTGATTGGCGAGCTCCTTGATTTCGTTGGCGACGACCGCAAAACCCCGGCCCGCTTCACCCGCGCGGGCGGCTTCGATGGTCGCATTGAGGGCCAGGAGGTTGGTTTGGGAAGAAATGGCGGTGATGGTCTCCGTGACCTTGCCGATCTCCTTGGCCGCCACTCCGAGGGTGTCCACGCGCTGAGAGGCCGAAGCGGCCTTGGCGACGGCCCGCAGGGTCACTTCGCGGGTCTTCTCCGTGTTTCCGGCAATCTCGTGAATGGTGGCGCTCATTTCCTCGGCAGCCGTCGCCACCGTGCCCACATTGATGGAGGCCTGTTCCATGGCCGCGGCAACATTGTTCATGTTCGCGTTCATCTCTTCGGAAGCGGCGGCCACGGTGTTCGACTTCACGGACAGCTCTCCGGCGCTTACCAGCAGGCCATCGGACATGGTTTCGAGTTCGTGCGAAGACCCCAGCAGCACCTTGGCCCTGTCGGTGATATCCACGACGATGGACCGCAAACTGTGCGCCATGTTGTTGAGATGGGCCTGCATGAGGCCCAGTTCGTCGCCCCGGCTGACCTTGAGGTCGCCCGTCATGTCGCCCGTGGCCATACGCTCCAGGAACACGCCGGCTTCCTGCAGGGGCTTCAGTACATTGGCTCTGACCAGCAGCCATCCGAGGAAGCTCAAAAGAAGCAAAATGCCCCCGGTCCAGCCGCTCACGCTGAGCGCGGCCCTGGTGACGGCGGCATTGGCCTCGTCCAGGGAAGAAATGATGACAAAAGCCCCGTGCACTTCGCCCGCCTTCCAGCCTTCCTTCACGCCGCCGGTCGGGTCTTTCTGACCTTTGGGATCACCATGGCAGTACAGGCAATCCTCCGTAAGGCGGATGGGCTTGAAATACAGGAGCCGGTCCTTCTCCACGATGACTTTTTCCGCCAGGTTCGTGCGCGAAAATTCGGCCAGGACCTCCTTCTCCAAGGCACTGGGGGCATTCTTGGGATTGCGAGGACTCTCCTTGGGCACCCGGAATTCGTAACCCGCCTCCGCCGCCTTGGCGGCGGCCGTGTTCATGGCCGAGACGATGGGTACGGCCTGCAACAGCTTAGCCGGGTCATCACGCAATTCGTCAAGCGGACGGAGCACCCCGGCCTTGAGCTTGTGAGCCATGTCCTCGCGCACGGATTCGGCCATCATGACCACGGATCTGCTCTCCTTCAGCCGGCCGTTGATCGTGGCCTCCTTGATGTCGGAGATGTGCAGATAGGCCATGATGCAGGCCAGCACTATCGGACCGGAAACAATGATCAGTAACACCTTCCAGGTCAGGCTCAGACGAGTCCACATATATGCTCCAAAAATTGAGTTGGCTTAAAAAAAACAATACCGATTATCGATAACCACCTAGGCCGTCAACGTTAAGAAATCATTCGCATAAGGAAACAGAGGCAAAGGACTCGACATCGACCAGACCTTTATCGGTCAGACGGAGCTTGGGGATGACCGGGAGCGACAGAAAGGACAGCTGCATAAACGGGTTGATATTCTCCGCACAGCCAAGGCCACGGGCGGCGGCGTTGAGACGGTCCAGGCCCGTCGCCACGGTTTCGGGCTCCTGATCGCTCATGAGTCCGGCCAGGGGCAGAGGCAGCACTTCGAGCACCTGGCCGTCGCATACGCAGACGAATCCCCCGCCGCATTCGGCCAGTGTCCTGGCGGCGAGCAGCATGTCGCCGTCCGAGACCCCGGCCACGATCAGGTTGTGGGAATCGTGAGCCACGGTGCTGGCCAGGGCGCCGCGCCGCAGTCCAAGTCCGCG
>CAXNFJ010000243.1:0-4325 GCA_964201165.1 Desulfomicrobium sp. | reverse complement strand
GGGGTCCTGGCCTCGGGTTTTGATGACCCCAAGCAGGCCTGCCGCCCCTTCGACCAGGGCCGCTCGGGCTTTGCCGTGGGCGAAGGAGGGGCCATGTTCGTGCTCGAAAGCCTTGAACACGCCCAGGCCCGCAAGGCAACTATTCTGGCCGAAATTGTCGGCGCGTCCTCGTCCCTTGACGGAGGAAGCCTGACCGGACCGGATCCCGAAGGCACGGCCGCCGCAAGGGCAATGCGGCAGTGCCTAAAAGACCTCGGCCAAGACGAACTGTGCGTTCTGGCCCACGGCACGGGCACGATCCTGAACGACGCCGTGGAAAGCCGCATCCTGGCCACGACGACGCCGGGAGCCATCGCCATTGCCGCCTTCAAGTCTCGAATCGGACATCTGGCCGCAGCGTGCGGATGCGCGGAACTGACGCTGGGGCTCATCTGCGCCGAGATCGGACATTTCCCGGCCATCGCCAACCTCGAAAATCCCTGCCGCCCTGAATTGCCCTTGATGCGCACGCCCGCCAATCTCAAACCACGCAATCTGTTGCTGCAAAATTTCGGTTTCGGCGGGCAAAACGCCTGCCTCGGAGTGCGGCCGTGGGCCTAGAGTTCTCCGGGTTCGACCCGGCCCTGGCCTTGGACGCGATCCTGACTTGCGACGAGCGCGAAATCGTGACCCGCACCCGGCAGGGCCTGCCTCCATACCTGGCCCTGGAGGCCATGGCCCAGACCTGCGGCATGCATCTGCGCCAGCGTTATGATTTCCTGGTTCACGCATATCTCGTTTCCATGGCGGAACTGCGCTACCCGCCCGAACTCGGAAAGGAGGCACTGACCATTCGCGCCGCGCTCACGGCCGAAACCACGGCCGCCACCAGCTACGCCGTGCGCATCGACGACGGCCCGGCCTTTCGGATGCTCATGGGCCGCCACACCATTTCCGGCACTCCGGACAACCTTTTTCGCGGCCGGTTCGAACGTCTATGCACCACCCCATCTTTCATCGCCTGAAGGCCGAAATCGAGGCCCGCGAGCAGGCCGGACTCGGGCGCAGCCTCATGGCCGTGTCCGAGCGCCACGGGACGACCGTGACCGTGGACGGGCGCGAGTACCTCAATTTTTCTTCAAACGATTTTCTGGGCCTCGCCCAAGACCAGGACATGGCCGGAAAGTTGGCGGATCTCTGCCGCCGCTTCGGCAGCGGCTCCGGAGCCTCGCGCCTGGTGACAGGCACGGAGAGCTCCACTCTGGCAGCGGAACAGGCTCTGGCGAACTATTTCGGCTACGAATCCTGCCTGATCATGGGCAGCGGCTTCCTGGCCAACCTGACCCTCATCGCCACCCTTTTTTCCGAGAAGGACACCCTGCTCCTGGACAAGCGCGCGCACACCAGCACCATGGCCGGAGTCCTGCACAGCCGGGCGCGCTTTCATACCTTCCGCCACAACCGCATGAGCCATCTGCGCAAGCTGCTTGAGGCCCACCCAGCCAAAGCCGTGCTGACCGAATCCCTGTTCAGCATGGACGGGGACAGCCCGGATTTCGCCGCCCTCAAAAAACTCAAGGAAGAGTTCAATTTTCTGTGCATCGTGGACGAGGCCCACGCCCTGGGCGTGCTCGGCAGCGGCGGTAAGGGGCTGGGACGGGATGTGGCGGATGTGGCCGTGGGCACCCTCGGCAAGGCTTTTGGAATGTTCGGCGCCTTCATCCTCGGTCCGCAGATCGTGCGCGACTATCTGATCCATTTCGGACAGGGTTTTATCTACACCACGGCCCTGCCGCCCTGGCACGGAGACATGGCCCTGGCCATGCTTGAGCAGATCCGAGTCGCTGATGACCGTCGCGCGCATCTGCACCAGCTCGGGCTGGCAGCCCGTGAAATCCTGCGCGAAACCGACCTGACGGTTCACGGCGCAGCGCACATTCTGGCTCTGGAAGTGGGAGATGAACTCCGTTGCCAGGAGTTGGCCGCAAGCCTGCGCAGGGAGGGAATCCTGCTCTTCGCGGCACGTTATCCCACCGTGCCCCTGGGTCAGGCCATTTTGCGCGTCTGTTTGACCAGCGAGCACCGGCTCGCCGACATCGAGCGCCTGCGTGACGCCCTGCGCTCCGCCTTAAAAGAGGTCACAGCCAAATGAGTCGAAACAAGATCCTTTTCATCACCGGCACGGACACGGATATGGGCAAGACCGTGGTCAGCCTGCTGGTCATGCACGCCCTGGCCGGACGCGACGCCGTTTATCTAAAGCCCGTTCAGACCGGATGCACGGACCCGGAACATGATTCGGACCCGGCCTTCGTGCATCGCCACCTGCCCGGTGGCCTGCCCCACGGCATGACCGCAACCAGCTGCATCCATTCCTGCCGCCCTCGGCCCAAGGCCCCGCTCTTTGCGGGAGACCCCGTGGATTTCAAGGACCTTCTTCATTTTATCACAGGCCACGCGAGCCGCCACGACATCACCGTTGTCGAGGGCGCGGGCGGGGTTTTCGTCCCCATAACCCAGGACCGGACCATGCTGGATCTGGCCGTGGCAGCCAAAACGACCATCCTGGTCGTGGGCCGGGCGGGCCTGGGCACCATCAACCACACCCTGCTCACCCTGGAAGCCATCACGGCCCGAGGCGCGGACTGTCCCGGCGTGATCCTCGTCGATCCCACGAACGCCGTCCCGGAGCGGGACCGGACGGAAAACAGCGCCGCCATTGAAAGCTTTTCCGACCGGCCCGTACTTGGTGTCATTGGGCACATCGCGGACCTCCGTCATCCGGAGTCCAGCTCATTGACCGTTATCGAGAAACTCTTCCCGCTGCTTCACCCCTGATTCATCTTCCCCAACAGTCGTTCTTGACCGCGACTGCCCCGCCTTGTACGCAATTGCAGTTTTGGGGTTCGCAGTGGCAAACCCCATGCGGCATGTGCGCGGGACGGGCCCATTTGGCCTTGCTACACATCATCTTAAAGGGAGAACTCCATGAGCAGAAGAATCATCCAGGTCGAAGAAAAGGTGCCTTTACTCCAAGGCATTCCCCTAAGTTTGCAACACCTTTTCGCCATGTTCGGCGCATCGGTGCTGGTTCCTACCCTTTTCAAGATAGACCCGGCCATAGTTCTGCTCATGAACGGCATCGGCACCCTCATTTATCTCTTTCTCTGCAAGGGCAAGGCACCCGCTTTTCTGGGTTCGAGCTTCGCCTTCCTGTCCCCGGTCTTTGTCGTTCTGGGTGCGGACACGGCCATGTGGGGCGCCAATTACTCCTATGCCCTGGGCGGCTTCATCGCCTCAGGTCTCATTTTTTGCACAGTGGCGCTCATCATCGGCAAATTCGGCTCCGACTGGATCAAGGTCGTGCTGCCTCCGGCCACCATGGGCCCCATCGTCGCCCTGATCGGCCTGGAACTGGCCGGAGTGGCCACGGACATGGCCGGCATCATGCCAGGCAAGGACGGCACCTATAATTTCGACGCTATCGTCGTTTCCATGGTCACCCTGCTGGTCGTCGCCTTCGGGTCCATCGTCTTTCGCGGCTTCATGGCCGTCATCCCGGTCCTGGTCGGCATCATCGTCGGCTATGCGGTGTCCATCGGCATGGGCATGGTCAATTTCGAGACCATCGCCAACGCTGCCGTGCTCGCCATGCCGACCATCTACGTGCCCAAGTTCGACATCAACATGATCATCATCATCATTCCGGCCTCGCTGGTCGTCATCTCCGAACACATCGGCCATCTGGTCGTCACCGGCAACATCGTCGGCCGCGATCTGATCAAGGATCCGGGCCTGCACCGTTCCCTGCTGGGTGACGGCATCGCCACCACCCTCTCGGGTTTCATGGGTTCCGTGCCCGTGACCACCTACGGGGAAAACATCGGCGTCATGGCCATCACCCGCGTCTACTCCGTTTGGGTCATCGGCGGCGCGGCCATCATCTCCATCATCCTGGCCTTCATCGGCAAGCTCTCGGCCTTCATCCAGTCCATCCCCACCCCGGTCATGGGCGGCATCTGCATCCTGCTCTTCGGCGTCATCGCCGCCTCGGGCATCCGCATGCTGGTCGAAGCCAAGGTCGATTACTCCAAGCCCGCCAACCTGATCCTGACCGCCGTGGTCCTTATCGTGGGTCTGAGCGGCACGGCCTTGAACATCGGCACGGTGCAGCTCAAGGGCATGGCGCTCGGCACAGTGGTGGGCATGACCATGTCCATGATCTTCCACCTCCTCGACCACCTCGGCCTGACCAACCAACCGGCCGACCATTAGACAACCTTGGACATTCAAGGGCGGAACACATCGGTGTTCCGCCCTTTTTCAATCCGGAGGGCGAAATGAAG
>CAXNFJ010000242.1:0-4331 GCA_964201165.1 Desulfomicrobium sp. | reverse complement strand
GATTCCGTGACCGTGGCCCCGGCCCAGACCCTGACCGACGACGAGTACCAGAAGATGCGTGACGCCTCCCTGGCCATCATGCGCGAAATAGGCGTGGAAACCGGCGGTTCCAATGTGCAGTTCGCCCTCAACCCGGCCAACGGCGACATGATGATCATCGAGATGAACCCGCGCGTATCGCGGTCCTCGGCCCTGGCCTCCAAGGCCACGGGTTTCCCCATCGCCAAGATCGCGGCCAAGCTGGCCGTGGGCTACACCCTGGACGAGCTGCAGAACGACATCACCCGCGAGACCATGGCCGCTTTTGAGCCGACTATCGACTACGTGGTCGTCAAGATTCCGCGTTTCACCTTCGAGAAATTTCCCGGTGCTGAAGACTTTCTGACCACGGCCATGAAGAGCGTGGGTGAGACCATGGCCATCGGGCGGACCTTCAAGGAAGCCCTGCAGAAAGGCCTGCGGTCCCTGGAGACCGGCTATCCGGGCCTCGGCAAAACCTTTGACGGGCAGCTGCCGGACATCGAAGAGACCATGGCCGGGCTGCGCAGGCCCAATTCCCGCCGCCTCTACCAGCTGCGCGACGCGCTGCTGTCCGGAGTCTCCGAGGAAGATATTTTCGCGGCATCCGCCATCGACCCCTGGTTCATTCGCCAGTTCAAGGACATCGTCGATTTCGAGGCCGTGCTCAAGAACGTCGGTCTGCAGGGCAATCTGTCCGTGGACAACCCGGAATTCGTGACCGTCCTGCGCGAGGCCAAGGCCATGGGTTTTTCGGACCGCCAACTGGCCACGATCTGGAAACGCGGCGAGCGTGATATCCGGTCCATGCGCAAGGACGCGGGCATCATCCCGTCCTACAAGCTGGTCGACACCTGCGCGGCGGAATTCGAGGCCTACACGCCCTATTATTATTCGACCTACGAGACGGAAAACGAGGCGCGGGTCTCGGACAAGCGCAAGGTGGTCATCCTCGGCGGCGGCCCCAACCGCATCGGACAGGGCATCGAGTTCGACTACTGCTGCGTGCATGCCTCCTACGCCCTGCGCGAGATGGGCATCGAGTCCATCATGGTCAACTCCAACCCCGAGACCGTCTCGACGGACTATGACACTTCGGACCGTCTCTATTTCGAGCCTCTGACCCGTGAGGACGTGCTGGCCATCATCGAGCAGGAAAAGCCCGAGGGCGTCATCGTCCAGTTCGGCGGGCAGACTCCGCTCAATCTGGCCGTACCCCTGCTGCGCGAGGGCGTGCCTATTCTGGGCACTTCGCCGGACTCCATCGACCGCGCCGAGGATCGTGAGCGTTTTCAGGCCCTGCTCAAAAAATTGGACCTGCTGCAGCCCGACAACGGCACGGCCATGAGCATCGAGGAGGCCGTGATCGTGGCCGAGCGCATTGGCTACCCGGTAGTGGTGCGACCGTCCTACGTGCTCGGCGGCCGGGCCATGGACATTGTCTATGATGAAAAGGATCTGCGCATCTATTTTGACAAGCACGTCACCGTGGTCCCGGACCATCCCATCCTGATCGACAAGTTCCTGGAGAACGCCATTGAGATCGACGTCGACGCAGTGAGCGACGGCGAAGACACCTATGTGGCCGGAATCATGGAGCACATCGAGGAGGCGGGCATCCATTCCGGCGATTCGGCCTGCGTGCTGCCACCGCACACCTTGGGCAAAATGTGGATTCAGGAGGTCGAACGCCAGACCAAGGCCCTGGCCAAGGAACTCGGCGTGGTCGGGCTCATGAACATCCAGTTCGCCCTCAAGGACGAGCTGATTTATATTTTGGAAGTGAATCCCCGCGCTTCACGGACGTCGCCCTTCGTCTCCAAGGCCACGGGCGTGCCTCTGGCCAAGCTGGCCACCCGGGTCATGATGGGCGAAAAACTGGCTGATCTGAAGCCTTGGGACATGCGCAAGGGCGGCTATTACGCGGTCAAGGAAGCGGTCCTGCCGTTCAACCGTTTCCCCGGCGTGGACGCCCTGCTCGGCCCGGAAATGCGCTCCACCGGCGAAGTCATGGGTATCGACCCGTCCCTCGGGCTGGCCTTCATGAAGGCCCAGCTCGCGGCCGGGCAGTTTCTGCCTGCGTCGGGATGCGTGTTCATCTCCGTCAACGACCATGACAAGAGCGGGATCATCGCTCCGGCCAAGACCTTTCAGAAGCTTGGCTTCACCATCATGTCCACCCGGGGCACGGCCGCCCTCCTGGCCGAGCACGGGGTGACGTGTCAGGTGGTGAACAAGGTTTACGAAGGCAGGCCCAATGTCATCGACCATATCAAGAATGGGGACATCCAGCTGGTCATCAACACTTCTTCGGGCAAACGCACCAAGGAAGACTCCTCGGAACTGCGCCGGACCACGGTCATGTACGGCCTGCCCTACACGACCAATCTGGCCGCGGCCAAGGCCCTGGCCATGGCCATCAAGGAACGCAGCACCGCTGGGCTCGATGTGAAATGCCTGCAGGAGTACTACAAGGAACCTGGCCGGGATTTCTAACCTCCGGTTGCCGGAGATCAGGGATTTTGGTGCAAAGCTCAGGGCCACTCGCGGCCCTGGGCTTTTGCACATTCAAGAACACCTACACGGAATGTGAACCAATATGAAAAAGGAAGCTTGCGGATTATTTGGAATTTACGGTCATCCTGAAGCGGCGCGAATGACATATTTCGGCCTTTACGCCCTGCAGCATCGCGGGCAGGAAAGCGCCGGAATCATCACCTGGGACGGACAGACCATTCGCGAACAGCGTGGCATGGGCCTGGTCGCGGACGTGTTTCAGGAGCGTCATCTGGGACATCAGCTCAAAGGCAACGTGGCCATGGGGCACATCCGCTACTCCACCACCGGAGCCTCGCTGATTCGCAATGCCCAGCCCTTCAAAGTCACTTTCAAGGGCATCAACCTGGCCCTGGCCCACAACGGCAACCTGGTCAACACCATCTCCCTGCGGGAAGAACTGGAAAACCAGGGCACCATTTTCCAGACCACGATGGACAGCGAAGTCATCATGCATCTGGTGGCCAAGTACATGAACGGCGGCACCCCCGAGGAGGCTATCGCCAAGGCCTGCAGCCGCATCCAGGGATCCTACAGCCTGCTCTTCATGGTCAATCAGAAGCTTATCGCCGTGCGCGATCCGTGGGGTTTTCGTCCCTTGTCTCTTGGCCGGGTGGGGGATGCCTATGTGGTGGCTTCCGAAACCTGCGCCTTCGACCTGCTTGAGGCCGAATACCTGCGTTGTCTGGACCCGGGCGAGATGCTGGTCATCGAGGATGGCCGGATGGTGTCGCATCGCTTCATGGAGCCGGCGGTGAAGCAGAGCTCCTGTATTTTTGAACTCATTTATTTCGCTCGGCCCGATTCCCTGGTTTTTGACCAGGAAGTCTATAACGCCCGCAAGACCATGGGCAAGATTCTGGCCCAGGAATGTCCGGTGGACGGGGATTTCGTCATGCCTTTCCCGGACTCCGGCGTGTATGCGGCCGTGGGCTACGCCCAGGAGTCGGGTCTGCCCTTTGAGGCCTGCATGATCCGCAATCACTACGTGGGCCGGACCTTCATCCAGCCGACCCAGGGCATGCGCGATTTCTCGGTGCGCGTGAAGCTCAACCCCGTGAAGTCCATGATCAAGGGCAAGCGCGTAGTCATCGTCGAGGATTCCATCGTGCGCGGCACGACCATCCGCACCCGCGTCAAGCAGTTGCGCGAACTGGGAGCCAAGGAAATTCACATGCGCGTCAGCTGCCCGCCGATCCGCTATCCCTGCTATTACGGCATCGACTTTTCCTCCAAGGGCGAATTGATCGCGGCCAATCACTCCGTGGCCGACATCGGGCGCTATCTGGGCCTGGACAGCCTGCACTACATCACCATCGGCGGGCTCCTGAAGGCCGTGCGCGGACCCGAGAACTTCTGCCTGGCCTGTTTCAACGGGGCCTATCCGGTCCTGCCCGAAGAGGGCATGGGCAAACTGTCCCTGGAGTGCTGCTAGATGACCGTGTGCAGCCCGCAAAAAGACTGGCTGGCCAAGGCCCGGGAGGTTCTCGATATCGAGGCCCAGGGCCTTGTCGCCGTGCGCGACCGGCTGGACGGGTCTTTTGTGCGCGCCCTGGAGCTCATGGCCGGGTGCACGGGCCGGGTAGTGGTCACGGGTCTGGGCAAATCCGGGCTGGTCGGGCGGAAGATCGCCGCGACCCTTAGCAGCACCGGCACTCCGGCCTTTTTCCTGCACCCGGTGGAAGGGGCTCACGGTGACCTGGGCATGATTCGCCAGGAAGATGTCATTGTGGCCATCTCCAATTCCGGCGAGACCG